>CAYPIJ010000010.1:0-23508 GCA_964410755.1 uncultured Oscillospiraceae bacterium
GAATTATGAGGTTAAAATATGAAAAATATCGGTTGGTTACATATAGGTTTTGTCTTTGCGGGCAGTTTTTTGGGTGCGGGCTACGTTTCCGGACAAGAGCTCTTTCAATTTTTTGCATCTTACGGAATTTCCGGCTTTTTAGGTGTCTTGATTTCACTTATTTTGTTCTTTGTTTTCGGTGTTATACTTATGCTTTTATGCAAAAAAACAAATTTAATTCGACCTGACGAGCTTATTGTTTTCGGTGATTTTCCATACTTGAAAAAATTAAACGGTTTTATACAAGCATTTTTTCTTTTCGGAATTTACGTTATTATGTGTGCAGGAGCAAGCGCCCTTTTACATCAACTTTTCCAAATTCCCACAGTTGTGGGAAGCGGTATTTTTTGTCTTGTAATATTTTTGCTTTCCTTAAAAGGAATGAAAAGCGTTATAAACGTTTTTTCCTTTTTTGTTCCTCCGCTAATTTTCGGAGCTGTGATTATAGCACTTATTTCTTTGGGAAAATACGGAATATCCTTTAAAAACTTCACTTTATCCAAAGACATCACTTTTTTTGACAATTGGTTTATTTCGTCAATTGTTTACGTTTCCTATAATCTCACAACCTCAATAGGCGTATTTTCCCCTATCGGAATTAACGCAAGAAGCAAAAAAGATATTTTCAAAGGTATTTTCTTTGGTTGCATAATTTTGGGAACGATAAGCCTTTTTGTTTTATTAAGTATTTTTTGTGTTCCGAAAAGCGTTGATTATCAACTTCCGATGCTTCACATTGCAACTTTGATTTCTTATCCTTTGGGAATTGTTTATGCTGTTCTTCTTTTAGGAGCAATGTTCGGAACGTCACTTTCCTCTGTTGTTGCACTTTGCGAATATATAAAGAACATAAAACCCATCACAAAAAGAAAAGAATGCCTACTGCTTTTTGTTTTCAGCCTGCTTTCTTTCTTTTTAAGTTTGTTCGGTTTTGCCGACTTAATAAGTACAGTTTACCCGATATGCGGATATGTGGGATTTTTCGCACTCGCTTCCATAATTATCCATTACATAAAAGTAAGAAAATCTTAATATTCAAAGATTTTTTCAAATTCAAAAACCGCATCTTTTAAAAGAATATCTTTTTTGAAAATGCTTGAAGTTCCCGCAACGAAAATATTGGCACCTGCCTCATTCATAAGTTTGGCATTTTCAAAGCTGACATTTCCGTCAGCCTCAATTTCAAGATTGCCGTAACCGTTATTATCCAAATATTCCCTTAATTTTTTGATTTTTTTCAAGGTTTGCGGTACAAGCTTTTGACCTGCAAATCCGGGATTTACAGTCATAACAAGAACACCGTCAACAATATCCGCCACTTCTTCAACAACCGATATACTTGTTCCGGGATTTATGGCAACCAAAGGCTTTGCACCTCTTTCTTTAATGTTAAAAAGTGCTTTATGCAAATGTGGTGTTGATTCACAATGAACCGAAACATAATCATTTTCGCTAAAATCAAACCAATCAAGCTTATTTTCGGGATTTTCAATCATAAGGTGAATATCCAACGGAATATTTGTTTTTTCTTTTAAAATTCTGATAAAATACGTTCCCAAAGTAAAATTGGGTACAAAATGACCGTCCATAACATCAACGTGAATTAAATCTATTTTATTTTTTTCAAATTCTTTTATATATTCGTCCAATTTAAAAAAATCGACACACATAATTGATGGAGAAATTTTCTTTTTCATTCTACTGCACCTCGCTGTTCATATTGAGCATTACTTTAACGCAAAATTCTTCTTTGTTTTTTATTGTTTCAAATACCTTATTGCATTCCGACAAAGGAAATTTCTGCGTTATAAGCGGTCTTACCTCAATCTTCTTTTCTGCCATAGCCTTAAGGCTTTCTTTCCAATCATTTTGAATTTCGCTGTAGGAAGAATTCCAAGTTCCGCAAATTTTCAGTTCTTTTCTCAAAATTTGCCAATATGTATCTCTTTTCAAAAATACATCTCCGCTCGGATTTCCCATAAACACACATTTTCCTTGTGATTTCACAACTTCCAAACACTTTGATATTCCGTTTTGATGTCCCGTTCCTTCCAAAACACAATCCGTCACAATACCGTCTTTATGCTCTGAAAATCCCAATTTTTTTGCAAATTCAATTTTTCTTTCGTCAATATCCATGTAGTAAACATCTTTTGCACCGAAAAGCTTTGCCCACATTCCCACAATAAGTCCAATGGGACCGGCACCGGAAACAAACAGCGTTTCGCCTTTTTTAATATCCAACTTCATAACGGCATGGCGTGCAACGGAAACAGGCTCGCACATGGCACCTTCGTCATAGCTCAAATTATCGTCCATTACAACAATATTCCATCTTTTCACCCATAAATATTCACTCATACCACCGTCACGTCTTGAACCGTAGTAATCGTAATTTTCACAAGTTGCATAATTCTCATTTTTACAGTTTTCACATTCAAAGCAAGGCAAAAGAGGGAAAACAGCAACTTTTTTATTCAAAAGTTCATTTTTTTCATCATAAACCACTTTACCGGAAAACTCATGACCGATAACCGTCGGAAAATGATATGTACCTTTTTGGTAAACTCTTGGAATATCGCTTCCGCAAATTCCGCAACTTTTCACTTCCACCAAAACTTCATCACCGCTTTTTTTGGGAAAATTAATTTCTTCATATCTCAAATCATTAATACCATGCAAATTTGCCGATTTTATACTTTTTTTCATTTTTTCTTCAAAACTCCTTTACTTTTTCCTTATTTTATGTTATTATAAAACAAACGAAAACATAAGTCCATATTTGGCGATATTATTGATAAAAAATCACATTTTCGGAACACAAACGAAAGAATATGAAAGAAAGTGAAAGCAATGTATAATTTAGAAAGACAAAGAGAAATAATTTCCATTTTGGAAGAAAAAGGGAGTGTAAGTGTCAGCAAGCTGTCAAAAATTCTCTATGCAAGTGCTCCCACCATAAGACGAGATTTAACCGTTTTGGAACAACAAGGCAAAGTTTTACGAACACACGGCGGTGTTATTTTAAGACAAACTGCTGAAAAAGAAATTCCCCTTATGTTAAGAGAGGACAGCAACAACAAATCGAAAAAAATAATAGCGGAAAAAGCGTCGAATTTTATAAAAAACGGTGACGTCATATTTCTGGATGCATCATCAACTGTTGCATACCTTATTGAACATCTGAAAAAATTTCGAGATATTATAGTAGTAACCAACAGCCCGAAAACATCACTTAAATTGGGAGAAGAAAATATTAAAAATTACTGTACGGGAGGTTTATTGCTAAATCAATCCATCGCTTACGTCGGAAACGAAGCGCAAAATTTCATTGAAAATATCAATGCCGATATTTTCTTTTTTTCAAGCCGTGGATATTGTGAAAACGGCTATATAACCGACTGTTCCATTGAAGAAGCGATTATAAAAAAAGCAATGATTAAAAATTCGGCAAAAAGCTTTTATTTATGCGACAGTAGCAAAAAAGACAAAAAATATATGTATAACATCTGTAAAACCACAGAAGTTGAAAAAATTATAGACGAATCATAAAAAACGGCACAACGTTTTTCGTTATGCCGCAAAAAATTATTTATTTCTTAAAATTTCAATCATTTTTTTTCGGTCGGGAGCTTTAAAAACAGAGCTTCCTGCAACAACCATTGTGTTTCCGCATTCTTCAAGCTTACGAACATTTTTTTCGCTTACGCCTCCGTCAACACTTAACAAAATATCACGATTTCCAATCATTTCTTTTATTTTTTCTATTTTTTCATAAGATTTTTCAATGAAAGCCTGTCCGCCAAAACCGGGATATACAGACATTACGGTAATAATTTTAATATCGTCAAGATACGGTTTCAAAACTTCCACATCTGTATCGGGACTTATTGCAAGACCCGGATTTTTTCCGCATTTTTTTATAAGAGAAATGCATTCTTCTATATCATCCTCACACTCAACATGAACGGATATGTAATCAGAACCGCTTTTAGCAAAATTTTCTATGTATGAAAGCGGATGGGAAATCATAAGATGTACATCAAAAGGAATATCCGTGCATTTTCTTATGTCATTTACCACTCCATAGCCAAATGTAATATTCGGAACGAAATGACCGTCCATAATATCAACGTGAATAAAATCTGAATTATCAATACTTTTGAGTTCTTGTGCCAATATTGAAAAATCGGCAGACAAAATTGATGGTGCAACTTTTACCATAACAAAAAAATCCTTTCCTTTACTTTTTCCAATCTTTTATATCTTTAATTATATCATATATTTTCAAATAGCTTTCATATCTTGAAGCTGAAATTTCATCATTTTCCAAGGCTTTCCTTACCTCGCAATCTATTTCCTTTGTATGAGTACATGAAGAAAACTTGCAAGGTGCAAGCTCGGAAAATTCGGGAAAACAGCTGTTTAAATTCGGAATTTTAAAATTTATTTCCAATGATGAAAAACCGGGGGTATCGGCTATATAAGTATTTTCGTCAATTTTAAAAAGCTCGGAATGGCGAGTTGTGTGCTTTCCTCTTTCAATTTTGGAAACTTCACCTGTTTGCCTCTCCTCATTTTGAAAAATCCCATTAATAAGTGTGGATTTTCCAACACCTGAAAAGCCACCCAAAACATTTATTCCGTTTTTCATTTCTTTTTTCAACGATTCAATACTGTTTTGGTCGTATTTTGACGTATAGATAACTTTATAACCCATATTTTCGTAAATTTTTCCGTATTTTTCACCGTTTTCGATATCCGTTTTATTTATGACAATAATGGGTCTTATGCCATAATATTCGCACAACACACACATTTTATCAACAAAATAAAAATCAAAATCAGGTGATTTCACGGCAGAAACAATAAGCATATTGTCAACATTTGAAACAACCGGTCTCAAAAGACAATTTTTGCGTTCTTCAATATTATCCAAACTGCCTTTTTTCTTTTTTTCGTCTATAACACTGATTTCAACTTTATCACCAATGGCAGGGCGAATTCCTCTTTTTCGAAATACGCCCCTTGCCTTACATTCATAAATGCCTTTTTCGGTATCAATGCTGTAAAGTCCGCCGACACCTTTAATAATTATTCCTTTTAGAATATTTTTCATATTTCACCTAATTGAAGCTTACCGTTTTTGAATATGCTACATTACCATTTACCTTTACTTCCACCAAAGCAGTACCACTTCCCATTACGGAAACAATTGCTTTCTTTTCCGTTGCATTGTAGGTACGTGTTGAAACCTGAACACCATCTTTGTACACTGAAACAACGTTTTGAGAGCCTGTATCGGGAAGATCAACAGCAATTTCTCTTGTTGTTTCCGTTGACGGAGTATCGCTCGGAGCAGTAGGTGTTGTCGGAATGGTAGGGGTAGTTGTTGTATTCGGTTCTTCTTCCGTATATACACCGATAACAAGTGTTATATTCGTATTTTTGCCAACTTCTGTTCCCGTTGCAATATTTTGCGACAAAACAGTCCCTGCTTTTGATTTAACGGTATCTTCTCTTTCAACTGTCACGATAAGACCAAGCTCTTTTGCTTTTTCTTTTGCTTTTTCTTCAGTCATACCGACAAATTTTTCAACTTTTACGGTATCGGATTTTTTACTTTTACTTACGAAAATTGTAACTGTTTTTCCGGGCAAAAGCTTTGTTCCCGACTCCGGTGACTGACGAATTACATAACCTTCGGAAACATCTTCCGATTCTTCCTCTTTTACAACGCATTCAAAATCCATTGCCTTAATTTTCTTTTCAGCCTGTCTGTATTCCTGACCTATAACGGAAGGAACTCTGATTTTTTCGCTGTCATCATCTTCGTCGCTATCCGTATGACTTCCGTCTGTATCGTTTACCACAAGGCGAACTGTTGTTCCTCTTAATTTTATAGTCATTTCACCGGCAGGGTTTTGTCTTAAAATAACATTATCCGCCATTGTATTGTCTTCTTCATAGCTTTCAATTTTATATTTCACGCCGTTTTCTTCAAAAATTTCTTCAACTTCATCAACGTCATATCCCGTGTAATCTTCAAGGTAAAACTCCTTACCTTTGAAAAATTCGGTAAAGCTGAAATCTTTAAAGAAAATTTTCATAAACACAACAAAAAGTGCAATTATGATAACAACGGAAACAGCAATTGCCGCATAAACAGCTTTCTTTTCCTCTTTTGTTTTTTTCTTTTTGCCTTGCTTCAACTCTTCACCTCCGATTTTTGTATCAGTTTGACGTTTTACAGGGATTTCCTTTTCTTCGCTACTTTTCTTTATAAGCTCATCGCTTATTTTAAAATCGCTTACTTTTGTTTCAAAAGTTTTGTCTTCTTCTTTATTACTATTATATACATCACTTGTGATTTTTATATCATCGTCAACTTTAAGTGAATTTTGCGTAAGCTCATCAACTTCTCTGTTTGTTGTAAAGCTGTGATTTTTTTCACGTTTTTTAAATTCAATCAAATCGGTTGCCATAGCTTTTGCACTTTGATAACGCATATTTATATCTCTTGACATAGCTTTTTTTACAATCATCGAAAGCTCCAAAGGAACGGCAATATTTATGTCTTTTATGGGCGTAGGCTCGGAATTTAAGTGCATCAAAGCCACTGAAACGGGATTTTCGCCTTCAAAAGGCAATTTTCCCGTAAGCATCTCATACATAACAACACCCAAAGAATAAATATCGCTTCTTGCATCTATCATTATGCCCTTTGCTTGCTCCGGTGATATATAATGAACAGAACCGATAACACTGTTATCAATTTTTTTCGTTTCTCCGGAATTGAGTGCTTTTGCTATTCCGAAATCGGTAACTTTTAAAACACCGTCACCTGTAACAAGTATGTTGTGAGGCTTAATATCTCTGTGAACAATACCGTTTTTGTGGGCACATTCCAAAGCATTTAAAATTTGAAGTGCGCAATTTACCGCAACATTCCAATTTAAAAGACCGTTTTTCTTTATAATTTCTTTTAAAGTTATCCCCTCAACATATTCCATAACGATATATCTCAAACCGTTTTCTTCACCAACATCGTAAACAGAAACAATATTGACGTTTGACAATGAAGCCGCCGCCTGAGATTCAATGTAGAACTTACTTACAAATTCAGTATCGTTATTAAATTCTTCTTTCAAAATTTTAACTGCCACAAATCTGTTAAGCAAACGGCATTTTGCTTTATAAACATAAGACATACCGCCGGTTCCCAACAGTTCGAGTATTTCATATCTTCCGCCTAAAATAGTCCCTACCATATTTTTTACTCCTTAATTTTTTTATTACGACCGTGGAATTTTTTTATTACAACCGTTATATTGTCACCGCCACCGTTAAAGTTGGCTTCTTCAATTAATTTATCCACAATTTCTTCTTCATTTTCATAACTGTTTACAATTTCAAGTATACGTTCGTCGGACACCATATTTGTAAGTCCGTCGGAACAAAGAAGTAACGCTTCGTTGTTTTTAAACGTAACCTCAAAAATATCGGGAAAAACCTCATTTCCTATTCCCACAGCTTTCATTATTTCGTTTTTCTTCGGATGGTTTCTTGCTTCTTCTTCCGTTATAATTCCGTTTTTCAAAAGCTCATTCACATAAGAATGGTCATCTGTAATTTGAATTATCTGTTCCGCAGAAACTATGTACGCTCTGGAATCTCCCAAATTACCGACAACAACGTCTTTTTCCGAAACCACAGCCATAACAACCGTCGCGCCCATACCCGCACGCTCCTTGTGGGAGCAAGCCTGCAAAAACACAATTTCATTTGCGTATGAAATTGCACTTTTTATCATTTTCGGCGTGTTTTCAAACATATCATGCTTTTTGGCATAATCCTCTATTGCGGAAATTACAACTCCGCTTGCAACGGCACCGGCATTATGTCCGCCCATACCGTCCGACACAACAAGTATGCACTTGCCGGACTTTTCACTGCACAAAAAATTGTCTTCGTTTTCTTTTCTTCTCATTCCAATGTCAGTTTTTCCGAAAACCATTTTTTATCCCCCTCGTTTTCTTCTTTTTGCTTTCTTCTCAGTTGTCCGCAGGCAGCGTCAATGTCTTGCCCCAGCGTTCGCCTTACTGTAGCATTTATTCCCTTCTTTATAAGAATATCGCAAAAAGTTTTTATGGTTTTTATTTCCGACGGAGACATTTTTCCTCTTGCCGGATTTACGGGAATAAGATTAACGTGGCAAAGCATACCTTTTAAGCTGTTTGCAAGCTCATAGGCACATTTCGGATCGTCATTTACTCCCTTTATTAAAGTATATTCAAAGGACACTCTTCTTGTTGTCTTTTTTATATATCTTTTCACACATTTTATAAGCTCGTTGTAAGAATATTTGTTTGCAACGGGCATAATCGTTTTTCTTATTTCGTCATTCGGAGCATGAAGCGATACAGAAAGAGTAATCGGCATCATTTCATTTGCAAGCTCGTCTATTTTATCCACAAGTCCGCAGGTAGACACGGAAATGTGTCTGTAACCTATATTAAGACCGTTTTCATCATTTACATTTTTTAAAAAATTAATTGTTTCCTCAAAATTATCAAGCGGTTCCCCTATTCCCATAAGGACAATATTTGAAATCCGAACATTTTCATTTTTGGCTGTAAAAATAACTTGATCCAATATTTCCCCCGCAGTAAGGTTTCTTATTTTTCCTCCTACGGTAGACGCACAAAATTTACACCCCATATTGCAGCCAACTTGAGTGGAAACGCAAATACTCATTCCGTGCTTATAAGACATAAGCACCGTTTCAACGGTATTTTTGTCGGTAAGCTCATATAAAAACTTAACCGTTCCGTCTTTTGAACGGGCAACTCTCAAAGCCTTTAAGTCTGAAATGGAAAAATCCTTTTCCAGTTCACTTGCCATTTTTTTGGATATATCCGTCATTTCCGAAAATGAGGTTACACCCAAAGAAAGCCATTTAAAAACCTGCTTTGCTCTGAATTTTTGATTGTATTTTTCTTTAAAGTAAGCCTCTAAGGCTTCAAAAGTCAAATCCTTGATATTTTGCATTTGTTATTCCTTTTTAAAGTGTTATCTTTTTAATGGTTTTTCTCGGACATTTTTCTTCGCAAATTCCACAACCCACACATTTTTCGGGGTCGATTGTTGCAAGAAAGCTTGTTACGGAAACAGCCTCATTAGGGCAATTTTTTTCGCAAATTTTGCAACCGATACAACCGACGTCACAAGAATTTTTCGTAACAAGTCCTTTGTCCTTGCTCATACAATTTACAATGTATTCTTCATTTTCGTTTATCAACGTTACAAGCCCTTTGGGACAGGCTTTTACACAAGCTCCGCAACCTGTACAAAGGTTACTGTCAACGGTTGCAATTCCGTTTTCAATTTTAATTGCATTGAATTGACAGACGGAAACACAACTTCCGAGTCCCAAACAACCGTAAGTGCAAGCTTTCGGACCGTTTAAAAGTTTTGAAGCCGCAAAACAGTCGGAAAGCCCGTTGTAATCATATTTATCTTTTGCAACACCGCTACAACCGCCACATCTCACATAAGCAATTTTTCTTTGGAAATTTCCCGAATCCATACCCATAATTTTTGCGATTTTTTCGGAAACAGCCTTTCCACCGGCACTGCAACCGGAAAAAGTAGCTTCCCCGGAAATTAATTTTTCCGCAAACTGTGAACAGCCTGCACAACCGCAACCGCCGCAATTTGCACCGGGAAGAGCTTCCATAATTTCATTGTATTTTTCGTCTTTTTCAACCTTGAAAATTTTTGACGCTATTCCCAAAAGTGCTCCGAAAACAAGCCCCAAAATCCCAACAGTCAAGGTTGCGTAAAGTATATTTTCCATATTTTAGTCCTCCCGTAAATCACATTGTAAGACCTGAAAATCCCAAAAATGCCATAGCTACAAGTCCAGCGCTTATAAGAGCTATGGGTGTTCCTTTCATAAAGGAAGGAATGTTTGAGGATTCAAGTCTTTCTCTTACGCCAGCAAAAAGCCATATTGCCAAAGTAAAGCCCAAAGCGGCCGCAACACCGTTGACAACGCTTTCCAAAAAGTTGTAATTTTCCTGAACATTAAGAATAGTTACCGCCAAAACGGCACAGTTGGTCGTTATTAAAGGCAAATAAATTCCGAGCGAGGAATAAAGAGGCGGACTTAATTTCATAATCGCCATTTCAACAAGCTGAACAAGGCACGCAATAACAAGAATAAAGGCTATGGTCTGCAAATATTCAATATTGAATTTCACAAGCAAAAGCTGAATGAAATATGTTATTGCGCTTGCTATTCCCATAACAAAGGTTACAGCCATTCCCATCGAAAGTGCGGTATCTGTTTTTTTCGATACTCCCAAGAAAGGACATATTCCGTAAAACTTAACCAAAACATAGTTATTTACAAGCATTGTCATAACTATCATAGAAAATATTTTAGCCATTGTTTGCCCCTCCTTTGCTTTCCAATTTGTTTTTGAAAACATTCATAACCGCCATAACAAGACCGTAAGCAATAAATCCACCCGGTGCCATTATAAACACGGTCATGGGATTTTTTGAAATTATGGGCAACTCAATTCCCAAAAATGTTCCCGAACCCAAAATTTCTCTTACAGTTGCAATAAGAACAAGTGCGAAAGTAAAGCCAAGTCCCATACACAAGCCGTCGATTGCGGAAGCAAGAGGATTATTTTTTGAAGCAAAGCTTTCCGCTCTTGCAAGCAAAATACAGTTTACCACTATAAGAGGAATAAACACGCCCAAAGCACTTGCAATTGAGGGCAAATATGCTTTCAAAAACATTTCAACGGCAGTGGTAAAGCCTGCAATAATAACAATGTATGATGCAATTCTTATTTTTTCGGGAATAAATTTCCTCAAAAGTGAAATAAGAATATTTGAGCATATCAAAACCGCCGTTGCACTTAATCCCATTCCCAAACCGTTTATCACAGATGTAGACGTTCCCAAAGTGGGACAAGTTCCCAAAACAAGAACAAGCACGGGGTTTTCCGTTATAATTTTTTTAAAGAAGTCTTTCATTATCTAAGTACCTCCTTTAACATATCCGATGCAAGATTAACACCGTAATTTACGGCTTTTGAAGTAACCGTTGCACCTGTTATCGCTTCAAGCTCATCATCGGAAAAAGCTTCTTTTCCTTTAAACTGATTATTGAAGCTTTCGTCAGTTTTAGCGTTCATACCAAGGCCCGGAGTTTCAGCCATGGAAATATATTTTATTCCCATAACCTTAAAATCCATGTCAAAGCCAACAATCATTTCGATTTTTCCGCCATAGCCTTTCGGAGAAACAACGTTTACGCAATAACCGACGTCTTTTCCGTCTTTTTTCGCCAAATATACGGTATTTTCACCATTTAAGCTTTCAAATTGGCAATCTTTTAAAATTTCAGCCATAGCATTGGCTTTATCTTGTTTTTCACGCTGTGCGATAACATCTTTTGTTATAAAATTAAGAGCGGAAAGACCGAAAGCCACACAAAGGCAAATTATAAAAAGTTTAAGAGAAAGAACAAGGACATTATCATTTTTGTTTTTCATTTTACTTCACCTGTCCTTCCTTTTTCATCTTTACATAACCGTATTTTTTTGGAATAAAGTATCTGTCTATTTGAGGTGCTATGATATTACAAAGCAAAATCGAATAACATACGCCCTCCGGATAACCACCCTTTATTCTTATAAATGTTGTTATTAAAGCTGCCAATATTCCGTAAATTATATTTCCCATTTTTGTTGTGGGAGATGTAACATAGTCGGTAAGCATAAATATACCGCCCAAAAGGACACCACCCGTAAGAATACTCACAAGAAAATCGCCTGTAAAATATCCTTCATAGCCAAAAATAACTCCCAACACTCCGACTGTTATAACATAGGAAAGAGTGGCATGAGGAAGAATGATTTTTCTTGCCAAAAGGTATATAAAACCGATTATAAGCGCAAGGGCACAAACCTCACCGATACAACCCCCTATATTTCCCAAAAACAAATCTTTATAAGTAGCATTCAAGCCCGAGTGTGCTTTAAGCCCCTTTAAAGGTGTTACCGTTGTAACCGCATCTACGGAAAAAGGTGCTGTGAAAGTAGTCATTTCACCCGAAAAAGATGCAAGCAAAAACGCACGTCCCGCCAAAGCAGGGTTCATAAAGTTATTTCCCAAGCCACCAAAAAGCTCTTTAACAATGATTATTGCAAAAACACTTCCCAAAAAGGGCATATACAAGGGTATTCCCACAGGTAATGTAAGTGCAAGTAAAACTCCCGTAACAACAGCACTTCCGTCTGTTATCGTAGATTTTTTCTTTGTAAGCATACACCAAATATGCTCACTTAATACAGCTCCCAAAACGGAAGATAAAATCACCCAAACACTACGCACTCCGAAAATCACAATACCGGCAACAATTGTGGGCACAAGAGCGATTATAACGTCTCTCATTATTTGTGATGTTGTGCTTGTTGCTTTTACGTGAGGTGACGGTGAAACTATAAATTTATCCATTACTTTTTACCTCCCAATTTTGATTTTCCAAGTCGTATACTTTGAACAAGGTGACGTCTTTGAGGACAGACAAAGCTACAGCTTCCGCATTCGATACAATCTTTAAGTCCGTATCTGACCGCTTCATCAAATTCTCCCAAAGCTGCCTTTTCCGTAATCATAAAAGGCATCAAATTAATGGGACAATGCTTTACACAGCGACCGCATTTTATACAATCCTTTTCTTCATATTCCTTATTTTCGTTTTCAGTAAAACAAAGTATTCCCGATGTTCCTTTTGTAACGGGAACGTCCAAGGTATATTGTGCAAAGCCCATCATAGGACCGCCTGAAATGATTTTCACGGTATTTTCTTTAACGCCACCGGCAAATTCACAAACTTCTCTATAAGATGTGCCTATTTTCGTAAGCACATTCATTGGGTTTTCAATTCCCTCACCGCTTACGGTAACAATTCTTTCAATCAAAGGAAGTCCTGTTGTAAAAGATTTGTAAATTTGAGAAACAGTTGCGACATTTTGCACGATTACACCGCTGTCGGCAGGCAAACTTCCCGATTTTACTTCTCTTTTCAAAACCGCATCGATAAGCTGTTTTTCACCGCCCTGAGGATATTTTGTTTTCACCGTTACGGCTTTTATCCCCTTTTCCTTTTGGCAAATTGAATTAAGCTTGTCCCATACATCGGTTTTATTATCCTCGATTGCTATAACAACATTATTTACATTTGTTGCTTTCATAAGGATTTTCGCACCCTCAACAATACTTTCGGGATTTTCAAGCATAAGTCTGTAGTCAGCCGTAAGATATGGCTCACATTCCGCACCGTTTATAAGAATTGTATCCACCTTTTTTTCGGGCGGTACTTTAAGCTTTATAAATGTGGGGAACGTTGCTCCTCCCATACCTACAATACCGAAATTCCTTATTGCGTTTATTATTTCATCACAGCTCATTTTTGTATAATCAAGAGGCTTGATGCTTTCATCTTGTGTGTTTTCGTTGTCGTTTTCAATAACGATGCACATACACTCACCCATAGTCGCATGTGGATATTTCTCAATTTTTTTCACTGTCCCCGAAACGGGCGAATGAATGGGAACAGATACAAATGCTTCACTGTCGCCGATTTTTTGCCCGACTTTAACAGTATCTCCCACTTTAACCAAGCTTTCGCAAGGTGCACCGATATGTTGTGACAAAGGAACTGCCAAAAGAGACGGAGCTGTCATTTCAACCGTCTGCTTATCTTTCGCAAGTGCCTTTCTGCCTTTGGGGTGAATTCCCCCTCTAAATGTCATTTTCAAATTCTTCAAACCTCTTTTCTTAAATCTAAAATGTCTATTCGTTTTTCTGTTCGTTTGTCAAATTTTCGTTTTCAATTGCAATATTTTCTTGCTGTTCATTATTTTCTTCAAAAATTTCTTCGTTATTTTCAAATTCGTTTTCTTTCGGTTCAACTATTGTTTCGGGCTTTTTGCCTACTGCCGGAACAGTAGATTCCGGAAGCGAAACAACAGGTTCTTCCGTTTTCGGTTCTTCTTTAATTTGCGCATTTCCGTCGTTGTATTTTATTGTTTTGTTAAGAACGATATAATTTGAAATTCCCAAATTATCGGTTCTTATTACTTCACCGACGGAATTTTTAACGTATTTATACGCTTGCACTCTTCTTCCGTCGTAACCGCTTTGAGTTACAACTTCTTTTCCCAAAGGTAACGACGAATCAAAAACACGTTTTTCTCCCTTTGGTGTTACGGACAAAGTTTTTGTGTCAAGAGAAATTGTTTTATCCGCTTCTTTTGTGCCGTATATTTTCACAATCATATTATTACCGCTTATTTCAGCTTTTATTTTGATTGGATTTTGCATATTGTTTTTAAATTTAAAATCTATTGTTCCGTAAGAAACCGTGGCATCAAGCCCTGCAGGTGCGTAAGCCACAACATAGTTGTGATTACGTCTTTCAACTATTTTCAAATCGGAATAAAGGGTCGCCAAATAAAGTGTTGAAGAAACCTGGCATATACCACCTCCGACACCTTGCTCAACTCCGCTTGCGCCAAACACATTGGCATCTCTGAAGCCTGCGGAATAAGTTCTGGGACCGACAACACCGTTAAATGAAAAAATGTCACCGCTGTTCATAACATAACCGTTAATTTTATTGGTTGCGATTTTTATGTTTGTTGCTCTGCCATCTCCGTTATTGGAAAAAGTTGTTTGGTATTTTCCCAAAAGATTGGGAAACATTTCTTCTCCCAAATCGTCTGTAAAAACCTTTGGATTTATGTTTTTATAGGGGACACTGAAGTTTGTTTCCCTATTTTTTATTTTTTCTTTCAAAACATCAAAATCAATTTTTCTTCCCACAACGTGACCGCTTATTTTTCTGCTACCGTTTTCATTTACAATTTTTGCGTCCTTTGCTTCAATGTCAAAATCCGTTTGAAGCTCTTCTGCGGTAGGCCACACAAAATCGAAAAATTTTGCAATAACTTCTCTGTCGCTTTTCCAATTGGTAGTAATGTCTTCCACCAAAACTTTGTAATCTATAGGTCTTACATCGCTTTTTATTGTAAAATCGGCAACATTGCTTTTTACATCAACAACATATTTGTCAAAGCTTATTCCTTTTGAAGAAAGCTGTTCCGAAACAGTGTTTTCAAAAAGTTTTTCGTCAACACAAAATTCGGGGTTCAAGCTTTCAGCCTTTTTATTTCTGATTTTCATTGCTTCAAAAACGCTGTTTTTTCCGCATTTCATTATTTTTTCAACGGTTTTATCCGCATCGATGGTAATTCCTGCCTTTGTAACCTCCGCCTCAACATAAGCGTCCTTTGCTTTTATAATTATATACTTGGGCTCATTTGCCATACTTCTTACCATGGTTTCAATTTCAGCCCTTGTTTTTTTGCCTACATTATCTCCGAAAAAGTTAAGATTTTTTACTGTTTTATCGGAACAGCAGTCCAAAACAGGCATAGCAAACACAGCCGTTACACAAAGTATAACAGCAACTGCCGCCGCAATAACAAATGTTAAAATTTTGCGTTTTTGAGACACCTAAAAATCAAATCCTCTCTTTAAAATAAATGTACTTATATACTGTTATATAAATTTTCAACAACAGCTCTTTTTACGGTTGTATTGTTGAAAAACGGTTTTTGAAGTGCAATTTCAAGCATTTCCTTTGCTTTTTCCTTATTTCCCGTTTCAATAAGACAATTTGCGTAATTGTAATAAATTTCAGGGAAATTTCTTGGTGTTTCCAAAGTTTTTTCGTAAACCTCCAAAGCCTCGTAAAATCTTTCTTCTCTCATAAGGTACATACCGTAATTATCACAAATAACGGAGTCATCCGAATTAAATTCGTAAGCTTCCTCGTTTGCATTTTTCATATATTCACGATCTCCCGTTAAATACGCCAAATAACCATAAGTTTGGTAAAATCTGGTGCATTTAAAATCTTCGTGAACACTTTCCATAATTTCCTTTGCACTTGCAATGTCGTGCTTCATTGTATGATAAACCGCCATAACACATCTTGCTTCATTTTTAATGTTTGGCTTTACGGTATTATCCAAAAGAATAAGGTTAATTTTTTTCGGAACCTTATCTATATCACCGAATTTCAGCTCCGCAAACGCTGCTCTTACTCTGTGCATGGGAGAAACGCCCAATTCAACGGCTTTTTCAAGCTGTTTCAAGCCGTCATCGTAATTTCCAGCATTTATAAGCTTTGAGCCCTTGTTGAAAGCAAAATTTCCTCTTGATTTTATAAATTTATAAACAACATATACAATAGCTGCCAATAATATTATTGAACCCATAACAACATACTTCCTTTCCGAAAATTAATATTCTGCAGTACCTGTTGTTCTTGGGAACGGAAGTACATCTCTGATGTTTGACATACCTGTAAGGTACATAATTGCTCTTTCAAAGCCCAAACCAAAGCCTGCATGCTTATTTGTTCCGTAACGTCTTGTGTCGAGATAGAATGAATAATCTTCCTCTTTAAGTCCGAATTCAGCCATTCTTTCTTTAAGAACATCGATTCTTTCTTCTCTTTGAGAACCACCGATAATTTCACCGACACCGGGAACAAGACAGTCCATAGCCGCAACTGTCTTTCCGTCTTCGTTAAGACGCATATAGAAAGCTTTTATTTCTTTCGGGTAATCTGTAACGAAAATAGGTTTTTTAAATACTTCTTCCGTCAAATATCTTTCATGTTCGGTCTGCAAATCTATACCCCATTCAACAGGATTTTCAAACTGTTTTCCACTGTTTTTAAGAATTTCGACCGCTTCTGTGTAAGTAACTCTTCCAAAGTCGGAATTTACAATTGCATTAAGTCTGTCAAGCAAGGTTTTGTCAACAAAGCTGTTGAAAAACTTCATTTCTTCGGGTGCGTTTTTAAGTACATAATTAATAATGTATTTAAGCATATCTTCCGCAAGCTTCATATCATCTTCAAGGTCAGCGAAAGCTATTTCCGGCTCAATCATCCAAAATTCAGCCGCATGACGTGCCGTGTTGGAATTTTCCGCACGGAAAGTAGGTCCAAATGTGTAAACCTTTTTAAAAGCCATACAAAAAGTCTCAACATTAAGCTGTCCGCTTACCGTAAGATTTGTGCTCTTTTGGAAAAAGTCCTTTGAATAGTCAACGTTACCGTCAATCATAGGAACGTTATCCATATCCAATGTTGTTACTCTAAACATTTCTCCGGCACCCTCACAGTCACTGCCCGTAATGATTGGAGTATGAACATATACAAAACCTCTTTCGTTAAAGAAGTTGTGAATTGCGTAGGCAACCATGGAACGAATTCTGAAAACTGCACTGAATGTATTTGAACGAGGTCTCAAGTGTGCAATTGTTCTTAAATATTCAAGTGAGTGACGTTTCTTTTGAAGGGGATAGTCACTTGTTGATGTACCATCAATGAAAATACTTGTTGCATGAATTTCAAAAGGCTGTTTAAGCTCAGGTGTAGCAACAACAACGCCTGTAACCGTAAGAGCGGCACCAACATTCAAAGATGCAACCTCTTTGTAATTTTCAATTTTGTCTGCATCAAAAACAACCTGCATATTGGAGAAAAATGTACCGTCGTTAAGTTCGATAAATCCAAAGTTTTTGGAATCTCTTATTGTTCTTACCCAACCGCTTACGGTAACCTCCTTTTTATCATATTCTTCCAAGTTACGATATAAACTTTTTATTTCTGTTTTAGCCATAATTTTTTTATCCTTTCAATCCAAAAGGGTATACTACCCCATAATTATTCAATAATAACATATTATAACATACATTTCAAATAATTTAAAGGGTTTATGCAAAAAAAATTAAATTTTTTTTATTTTTTTACTTTTTTATTATATTTTTTATCTTTTTTTCGCACAATATGGTAATAAGTCACAAAGAAAAGAGAGTATTTTATGAATTTTTACACCTCCCTTGAAAAAAATACGGAATATATGAAAAAGCTTTTTGAAAATAACGGAATGATTGTTTATCGATATATGGAAAATTCCTTTGACACAAGTATTAAGGCTTGTATGCTTTTTTGCGACGGATTGGCAGGTGCCGAGCTTCTTAACGAAAGCATTGTGAAGCCCTTTGTAAAAGCAAAAATCCCCGATAATATAAAAGACAAATATTCCTACATTAAAAATTCCGTTGTTTTCTCCAACGAAGTTACCGATGCTAAAAACGAAAATGACATTGTAACCGCTGTTTTTTCGGGCGATGCGGTAATGTTTATTGATGGTTTTTGCACACCTCTCATAATAAATGTGCGTTCACCCTTTAAAAGGTCCATATCCGAACCCGACACGGAAAAAAATCTGAAAGGTCCACGTGACAGTTTCGGAGAAGTAATTTTGCAAAACACCGCTCTTATTATGAGAAGAATAAAAAACGAAAATTTCAGACTTTTAAAATTTTCTTTGGGAAAAGACACAAAAACGCCTGTGGTAATGTGCTACATTGAAAGTTTGTGTGAAAAAGCCGATGTGGAAAAAATTAAAAAAAGAATAGAAAGCATAAACGTAAATTCCGTAAATGATATAAACGAAGTTGCGGAACTTATAAAGGGAAGAACCTACACACCCTTTAAAACAAGCGACTCAACCCAACGTCCGGACGTTGCCGTAAAAAAGCTTTTGGAGGGAAAAGTGATTTTAATGGCGGACGGAAGTCCGCAAGCTGTAATTTTGCCCTTTTTATTTACAGAATATTTCAAAAGTCCCGACGACTATACCATTAATTTCTATTTTGCCTCGATTTCCAGAATTATACGTTGGATTTCCTTTTTCATAAGCGTATATTTCCCTGCCGTGTACGTTTGTGCCGTAAAATTCCACAAAGAAATTCTGCCTAAAAATCTGCTTTTTAGCCTTTCGGAAAAAAGAGCCTCGGCACCATTTTCCGTAACCTTGGAAGTTCTTATTTTTCTTGTTTTCTTTGAAATAATAAGAGAAGCCGCCACAAGAACTCCCTCTGTAATCGGGCAAACAATGAGCATAGTGGGTGGTCTTATATTGTCGGAAACGGCAGCAAGTGCCAACATTGTTTCCACTCCCTCAATAATTGTAATTGCAATTGCGGGAATCACCTCTATGATATTGCCGAAAATGGCAGGCGCAACAACGCTTTTAAGAGTAATTTTTGTTGTTTTTTCAGCTTTTGCCGGTCTGTACGGGCTGTCATTGGGAACAATCCTTTTAACAATACACCTTTGCTCCGTGGATATTTTGGGTAAACCCTACGTTAATTCCACATTACCGCTGAACAAAAAAAGTATGAAAGATACTTTTTTGCGTGTCCCCTACAAAATTCTCGACAAACAAAAAAACTAAAAAAAGAAGGAATATGTATGAAAAAAATTTTAATTTCTTTGCTTTTGTTTTTTTCGCTTTTTCTTTCGGGGTGTTCCGACCGCACAGACGAATTGGGAAAAAACAGCATAGTAACAACGATTTACACAGATTACAAGAACAACCACTATACATTTTATGCCGAAAATCTTTCTTTTTCTTCCTATTCCAACGAAAAAGAGGAAAATTCATCTTTAATATATTCCCAAGGCGTAACACCTTTTGAAGCCTGGGAAAATTTAAAAAGAAATTTTTCTCAAGCCCCCTACTTCGGACACACAAGAGCCGTTGTTATGGGTGACGGAATTTTAAAAAAAGGTTGCAAAGAAATACTGTATTTTCTGATGAACGAAAGCTCACTTCCCACAAATGCAAGCGTTTTTTTCACAAGTAAAGACCCCAAAAGCTTCAAAGCTTTTGCTCTTTCGGAGGCAATAGGAAACAAAACCATACCCATTCAATCGTCATACCTTGCATTTTACCCTGAAAACGCAATTTTCGACATACCTTTTTTGGAAGAAAAAAGCGGTCACATTATTTGTGATTCCGCAATAATTTTAAACAATTTCAACTATGATTTCACCGTTTCCAACAAAGACTTTCACACCTTTGCCCTTTTGAAAAACAGAAATTACGATAAAATATACGACACTTTCGAAATAACTTTTTCAAAAGCAAAAATCAAAGACAATAACATCAATTTGCTTTTATCTCTAAACTTCGTTTCGCCTTACACAGAAGATTTTGCGAAAAAGCAAATAGAAAAAAATATTTGCGATTTTATAAACACACTTTCAAAGGAAAATAAGCTTTATATTTTGTCAAAAAACATAGAAAAACCAAGCATTTCCATAAAAACAACTCAAAAACGAGTTTCAAGATTAAAAGCCGAGGGGATAAAATGAACGAAAAAAAACTAACAAAAAAACAGTTGACAGCTTTTATAACATCTTTTCTTTTAAGCAACACCTTAACCGTTTCGGGAAACGCAAAAACACAGGAAAAATACGGCTATATCACAATTTTTTTGTCTTACGTTGTGTTTCTTTTTCTTATAAAAATCTATGACCGCATTTTTGAAAAATCGGGCTGCAACAATATTTACGATGTACTGAAAAACACGTTTTCCCAAAGGTTTTACAAAGCAATCCTCTTTGTTATCCTCGTTTTTTCCTTTTTGTCGTCTCTTATGAGCACTTTAAACATTATGTTTTTTGTAACCGTTTCCGCACAAGGAAAAATCAACATAGTTTTTTTCGCAATTCTTTTATGCCTGTGCCTTTACTCTGTAACTGTAAAAAAAGAAAATGTTTTGGGAAGATATTGCAGTCTTGCGGTATTCGGAATTGTTTTTCTTTTTGCTCTTATGATTTCGTTCGGAATTTTCAAAGGAAATTTGAAAAATCTTTCCTTAACCTTACCAATTTCGTTTTCCGATTTTTCAAAAAGCACCTTTTACAACTTTCTTTCGCCTTTTTCCGATATTTTTTTCGTATATCTTTTTTTGCAAAATCTTTCACCTTACAAAGAAACTTCAAAATCCGCAAAAATATCCGGTCTTACGGCAACCGTAATTCTAAGCGGTGTCTACATTGTAAATTTAAGTGTTTTGGGGAAAAATTTAATGTCAAACGTATATTATCCCACGCTTTTTTCCTTTGGCATAATAAACCCTTTCAACAAAATAAGCCGTTCGGAAATCGTCTACTATTCCTCACACATTTTTTTCGACATTATCTATACCGCTGTGGGAATTTTCATAGCAAAAACTTGTTTTTTCAAGATTTTTACAAAAAAAAGCAAAACAAAAGAACACATTTTTTCCGTTTCGGCTGTTTCTCTCATTTTGCTTTTTATTCTTTTTTCAAGCTTTTCGGGAAGCTTCTACAACCTCTACAATAAAATCGCATTTTTAAGGCTTCCCATAAATATCGGAATTGTGCTTTTGCTGTTTTTTAAAGTAAAATCCCAAAAAATCACAACAAATTCATTTCCGAAAAGCTGATATATTCATTATCGGCAACTATTATGTGGTCCGTGAGTTCAAGTTTTATGTAACTTAAAGCATTCGCCAAAATTTTTGTTGTTTGAACGTCGGACGTACTGGGGCTTGGATTTCCTCCCGGGTGATTGTGGGCAATTATAACCTTTGTTGCTTCATATTTCAACGACGCCTTGATAAGCTCCCCCGGTTCTACCTTAACCTCGTCACCGATTCCGTCACTCAACTTTTTATGTCCCAAAACTCTGTTTCCCTTATCAAGGAAAAATGCAAAAAAAACCTCGTGACGATAGCCCTCGAAAAAACTTTTCACAAATTCCCCAGCATCGGCGGAAGAAGAAATAACTTTTTTCTTCGGAAGCTCGCTTATTCGCAAATATTTAACCAAATCCCCCACAAGCTTTATAAGAACAACAGAACTTTCTCCCACGTCCTCAACGTCCCTCAAATATTGCTCCTCACCGTAAAAAACATCTTTCAAACTGTGAAATTCATTTATCAATTTATGTGCAATATCGTTGGTATTTCTTCTGGGAACGCTGTAAAAAAGCAAAAGCTCCAGTTTTTCATAATCGTTAAGACTTTCAAGCCCATTTTGTAAATATCTTTTTCTCAGCCTTTCTCGGTGTCCCTTGAAAAGACTTTCATTTTTATTGTTATTTTCCATACTATTTTCCTCTTTTATATGACCTTACACTTAAATTTTAACACATTAAAAAGAAATTGTCAACAAAAAACAACTTTTTTATTGACTTTTGAAGAAATATGATTTATAATGAATGTAACACAATAAAAGGAGATAAAAAAATGAATGCTACAAAAGAACTTTTTCAAACATTTGAAAATAAAGAAATATCAAAAATCACTTTAAAAAACAGCGATATGACAGTTGAACTTATTTCATACGGAGCGGCAATTCACAAACTTATATATAAAGGAACTGACGTTGCCGTAGGTTTTAAAACAATTGAAGAATACAAAAAAAGCACAACCTATGCAGGTGCTGTTGTGGGCAGATATGCCAACCGTATCGAAAACGGTGAGGGCTACATTGACGGAAAGCTCTATCAATTTTCCAAAAACGACAACGGAATTAATCATCTTCACGGTGGTAATGAGGGCTACAAAGACGTAAATTGGGAAATTAAAGAAATAAAAGACGGTGAAGAACCATCTGTTACATTTTTCCACTTTGACAAAGACGGTCATGAAAACTACCCGGGTAATGTTGAAATTTCGGTTACATACACATTGAGAAAAGACAATGCCGTACATCTTCACTATTTTGCAAAAACAGACAAAACAACAATTATCAATCCCACAAATCACACTTATTTCAACCTTAACGGTTACGACAGCGGAGAAATCACAAATCACTCGATTTTCATTGATTCCGATTACTACACACCTACCGATGACAAGCTTATCCCAACAGGTGAAATAAAAAATGTTATGGGAACACCATTTGACTTTAAAACGAAAAAAAAAATAGGTCAAGACATAGAAAAAAATGACGAAGGCTTAATATTTGCAGGCGGTTACGACCATAATTTCGTGCTTAACACATCAAGCTTAACAAAACCTTGCGTAACGGTTACATCGGACGTTACAAACATTTCAATGGACGTATACACTAACCTTATCGGAATACAATTCTACACAGGCAACTTTATGGATAGCTCGGAAAACCACAAAAACGGCAAGCCTTTTGTAAGAAGAGGGGCATTTTGTTTGGAAACACAGTTTTTCCCCGACAGCCCAAACAAGCCCATATTCCCAGCTTGTGAAGTAACACCCGAAGAAGAATACGAAAGCGACACAATTTACAAATTTTATAATTAATATTTTTCACCCAAAAAGCTTCCTTTTAAGACGGAAGCTTTTTTTATTTCTTACATTGTCATTTCCACTGTAGGGGTGGGCCTCTTCTCCTCCCGTTAACGTCATTTCGACCGTAGGGAGTGCCGGGGTCGACACTCCCTACGAGGTTTGTACATACATCGTTATTATACACAGGGGATTTCTCGACTATGCTCC
>CAYPIJ010000011.1:0-23351 GCA_964410755.1 uncultured Oscillospiraceae bacterium
GTATATAATAATATAGTGAAAAATACAAACGTTGTTTTTGCATTTGATTTTATAGGAAAAGGAAGAACTAAAAAATGGTTACACAATTTTCAAGAACGGAGCTTTTAATAGGTAAAAAAAATTCCGAAAAACTTAAAAATTCCAGAGTTGCAATATTCGGTTTGGGCGGTGTCGGCGGTTACGTTGCCGAAGCTTTGGCACGAAGCGGAGTCGGAACTCTCGACATAATAGATAACGACACTGTAAGTCTTACAAACATAAACAGACAGCTTTACGCACTTCATTCAACATTGGGAATGAAAAAAACAAAAGTTGCGGAAGAACGCATAAAAGACATTAATCCCCATATTAAAGTAAATTCTTACGATGTTTTTTATCTTCCCGAAACGTCGCACCTTTTCGATTTTAAAAATTACGATTATGTTATCGATGCAATAGACACCGTAACGGGAAAAATTGAAATTATTGAAAATGCAAGCAAAGAAAATATCCCCGTAATAAGTTCAATGGGAACGGGAAACAAGCTTGACCCTACCGCATTTGAAATTTCCGATATATATAAAACAAGTGTATGCCCTCTTGCAAAAGTTATGAGAAAAGAACTTAAAAAAAGAGGTATAAAAAAACTCAAGGTTTTATATTCAAAGGAAATCCCACAAGAACAAAAAGAAATTTCACAAGAAGAAAACACAAAAAGGCAAACTCCCGCAAGTATTTCCTTTGTACCGTCCGTTGCCGGTCTTATTATTGCAGGAGAAGTTATAAAAGATTTAATAAAAGAGGAAAATGAATAATGGCAAGAGAATTGGAAAGACATCAGCTTATTGAAAGAAGCTTGATTAAAAAATACAGAAAAACAATATGGAATCCCTTTATTGCTGCGGTGAAAAGATATGAGCTTATACAAGAAAACGACAAAATCGCCGTTTGCATTTCAGGAGGCAAAGATTCCATGATTATGGCAAAACTTATGCAAGAGCTTCAAAAACACAGCGAAGTCCCTTTTGAACTTGTATACCTTGTAATGGATCCGGGATATAACGAAAAAAACCGTAAAAAAATCGAAGAAAACGCAAAAATCTTAAATATTCCAATAACTGTTTTTGAAACGGATATTTTCGAGGTTGCCGATTCAGTTGACAACTCACCCTGCTACCTTTGTGCAAGAATGCGTCGAGGTCACCTTTACAGTAACGCAAAAAGCTTGGGATGTAATAAAATTGCTTTGGGACACCATTTTTCCGATGTTATCGAAACCACTCTTATGGCGATGTTTTACGGTTCTCAAATTCAAGCAATGCTTCCACGAATAAAAAGTACAAATTTTGAAGGAATGGAGCTTATACGTCCGCTTTATTGTGTACATGAGGACGACATAATCGCATGGGCAAAATACAACGAACTTGAATTTATTCAATGTGCTTGCAAATTTACGGAAAATGCCAACAAAAGCGACATTAAAACATCTTCAAAACGTCTTGAAACAAAAAGACTTATAAAAGAACTGAAAAAAACAAATCCAATGATTGAAAACAACATTTTCAACAGCATACATAACGTAAGCCTGGATATGATGCCAGGCTATAAAAAAGGCAATGAGTACCATACCTTTTTGGAAAAATTTAAATAAAACAAAAAAATATTCATATACAAAAGCACGCAAAATTTTTTTGCGTGCTTAATATTTTGAATTTTTGTTTTTATTTCACGCTATAATTACCTTTTACCATAATTATAACATCAGTTTTTGCAACAAAGCCTCTTTCGTCACTTCTCGGAATGATCAAGTGGTGATTTTTTTGAATTTCTTCATTTGCACCAATATCACGACCTACGGTAACATCACACAAGCCACCGTTTTCGGCAATAACGGAAACTGCTTCACCGCTTCTTACAATAAGCTCACAACTTTCTTCTCCCACAAAAGTTTTACCTTTCGGAATAACTGCAACTTGAAAAGTTGTGCTTTCTTTAACCTCGTTTTTCAAAGCAGGAAGAAAATTTTCCTGTAAATAGCTTAATGATACAACAGGATCAGATTCGTCTGCGAAAACGCAAAAACCCGATACCAAAACCATAATTGTGCAAACTATTGTTACAACTCTACCAAAAATTTTCATTTTAATTTTTCCTTTCATATTTTATTTTTTATAAATCGTCCTCGCCCAAAACTTCAATTCCGTTTTTTGCTAAAAGACGTGCTGTAATCCCCATACCGTCTATTTTTATGTCCTCGAATTTTCCGTTATAAATTTTTTTAGTTCCACATGATGGTGAGCTTTGCTTTAAAACCGCCTTTTTTACGTTATATTTCAAGGCTTTTTCCAAAGCAATTTCAGCCCCCTTTACAAATTCCTTTGTAACATCTTCTCCCAAAATATTCATAACATTATCCCCCGAAACCTCGTTTTGAGGTCTTGGAGTCGGCAATCCGCCGTCAACCTCCGGACATATCGGAATAACATCATATTTTTCTTGTAATTCTTTTATTTTGTCGCTTACTTCCTTGATTTTTCCGTCATAACGAACATATTCCCCCAGCAAGCAAGCACTGACAAGTATTTTTTCTTTAGTCATTTTTAAAAAATATTTATACCTTTCCGAAAAATCACAAAAAATTGATTTTATTGTTTTTTAGACCACTTTGTGCCTTCTCTTGTATCTTCCAAAACAATTCCCATTTCCAAAAGCTCGTTTCTTATTGCATCTGCACCACTGTAATCCTTGTTTTTCTTGCATTGAGCACGTTTTTCAATAAGCTCGTTAATTTTTTCTTCATCAACACTTTCGTCGTTTCTTTCGGGAATTATTCCCAAAACATCGCAAAGCTCTCTCAAAAAGTCATAAGCATATTCAACGTATCCCAAAGTTGCATTTTCGGAAACATTTGTATTAATTTCCCTAACAGCTTCAAAAATATCGGAAATTGCATCTGCTGTATTAAGGTCATCGTCAAGATGTGCAACAAAGCTTTCTCTGAATTTGTTTAATTTTTCTTTTTCTTCTTCACTTACAGCTCCGTCGGTAAGCTTTGTTTTCAAGAATTTTAAATTATCGAGACATTTTACAATTCTTTCCATACCTGTTTTCGACTGTGTAAGAAGCTCGTCGGAAAAATTAATTGGGCTTCTGTAATGTGCGGAAAGCATAAAAAATCTTATAACATCATAGGAAAATTTCTTTGCAAGCTCTCTAACCGTAAAGAAATTACCCAATGATTTCGACATTTTTTTATTGTCGATATTAATATATCCGTTATGCATCCAATAGTGAGCAAATTCCACCGAATTTGCCGCTTCAGACTGTGCAATTTCGTTTTCGTGGTGAGGAAAAGCCAAATCTTTGCCACCACAGTGAATATCTATTGTTTTACCCAAATATTTATTTACCATTGCACTGCATTCAATATGCCAGCCCGGTCTTCCCTCGCCCCAAGGAGAAGTCCATGCCGGTTCGCCCTCTTTTTTGTTTTTCCAAACAGCAAAATCCATAGGATCTTTTTTTACGTCGGTAACGTCAATTCTTGCTCCTGCTTCCAAATCTTCAAGAGGTTGGTGCGAAAGCTTTCCGTAGCTTTTGAATTTCTTTGTGGAAAAATAAACATCCCCCTGTGATTCGTAAGCATAACCTTTTTCAATAAGTGTGTTACACATATCTATAATTTCGGGAACAACGTCGGTTGCTCTCGGGTGAACCGTTGCTTCCTTAACGTTAAGGCCTTTTGCATCGATAAAATACTCTTTAATAAATCTGTCAGCAAGCTCCTTAACGGTTATCCCCTCTTTGTTTGCTCTGTTAATCATTTTATCGTCAATATCGGTAAAATTTTGAACAAATTCAACTTCATAGCCTCTGTATTCAAAATAACGTCTCAAAGTATCGAAAATAATAAAGGGTCTTGCATTTCCCAAATGAAAATAATCGTAAACCGTAGGTCCGCAAGCGTATATTTTAACCTTGTTTTCTTCTATCGGCTTAAATTCTTCTTTCTGCATCGTAAGTGTATTGAAAATTTTCATAATTATATTATCCTTTCCTTATTTATTGCTGAAAATTATGCTTTTTCCTCAACTGTTTTTTCAAGTTTTTCTATTCTTACCATAAGCTTGCAAAGTTCTTGAGATACCGGGTCAGGAATATGAGTTTGGTCAAGCTCCCAAGAAGTATCGTGAACTCTTTTATCGTTGATTTTAACAACTCTTGCAGGTGCACCCACGCAAGTCGAATTTGGCGGCACCTCCGACAGAACCACTGAATTTGCGGCAATTTTTGAATGGTCTCCCACGGTAAAAGGTCCCAAAACCTTAGCACCGGAGCCAATCATAACATTTTTTCCGATTGTAGGGTGTCGTTTTCCCGTATCTTTACCGGTACCGCCCAAAGTTACATTTTGGTAAATGGTACAGCCATCACCTACAACAGCGGTTTCGCCTATAACAACGCCCATACCATGATCGATAACTATCCCTTTTCCCATAGTGGCACCGGGGTGAATTTCAATTCCCGTTACCCTTCTTGCATAAAAAGAAATCCATTTTGCAATAAAATTGCATTTTCTTTTCCAAAAGAAGTTTGCAACTCGGTGATAACGGAGTGCCTTAACACCGGGATAGAGAAAATATACCTCAAAAAAACTTTTAGCCGCAGGGTCTCTTTCCAAAACCGCAGCAACATCTGCTCTTGTATTTTTAAACATAAAAAACTTATGTCCTTTCTTATCGTCTTCGGGAACTATCGAAAACAAAAAATTTAAAATAACGCTTAAAAGAAAATAAGGAATTAAAAGTATCCAACGTAAAACTCTGACAATGTAAAGCAAAAGCTTTGCTATGTAAAATATAATATTCACACTCCGTCTCCTTTCAATTCCCGATTTTTCGTCTTACAAAAATTACATTGTAAGGCAGTTTTTTCCAAACATTTTACCAATATTTTTCTTTATATATCTATTTTCATATTTTTCCAAATTAAAATCATTTTCTGCAATCTCAATTGCACATTTTTTAGCTTTTTCAACTGTTTTCATATCGTAAGAAAGCCTTTGCAAATTGGAATTAATCTCTCCGCTTTGCCTTGTTCCGAAAAATTCTCCCGGCCCTCTGTTTTTTAAATCCTCTTCGGCAATTTTAAATCCGTCGTTGGTTTTCGTCATAATATTAAGCCTTTTTACGTTTTTTTTGTTTCCAACAGTCAAAAAACAATAAGATTGCAGTTTGGATCTCCCTACTCTGCCCCTTAACTGATGCAAGCAAGCAAGCCCAAATCTTTCGGCATTTTCAATCATCATAACGGTAGCGGTGGGAATATTAATTCCAACCTCAATAACTGTCGTGGAAACTATAACATCGTATTTTCCCACGGAAAAATCAACCATAACACTGTCTTTTTCTTCGCCTTTCATTCTTCCGTGCAAAAGTCCAACTTTAAAATCTTTAAAAACGCCCTTTTGTAATTTTTCTTGTAATTTTACAGCATTTTCCACTTCCAAATTTTCACTTTCTTCAATAAGCGGACACACAACAAATGCTCTGTGCTTTTTTGAAAGCTCCGATTTTATAAATTCATACGCCGTTTTTCTTGTATTTTCGTCAACAATTTTCGTAACAATTTCTTTCCTGCCCTTTGGAAGCTCGTCTATCACCGAAACGTCCATATCCCCATAAATAATAAGTGCAAGAGTTCTGGGAATGGGCGTTGCACTCATTACAATACTGTGAACATTTTCCCCTTTTTGCGTAAGCTTCATTCTGTTATTAACACCAAAACGATGCTGTTCGTCTGTTACGCAAAGTCCCAAGTTATAAAATTCAACTTTATCAAAAACAAGTGCATTTGTACCGATAATCACATTTGCTTTCCCAGATTTTATTTTTTCAAGGCTTTCACGTCTTTCCTTTGCAGATAAATCCGAAACAAGCAAAACAGTTTCATAGCCGAATTTGTTAAAATATTCTTTTATTTCTTCGTAATGCTGTTTTGCAAGTATTTCTGTAGGTGCCATAAGTGATGCTTGATAACCACAACTTACCGCAACAAGCATAGCCATTGAAGCAACAACTGTTTTTCCGCTGCCAACGTCACCTTGAATAAGCCTGTTCACACGCTTTTTATCTTTAAAATCCTTGCATATTTCCCGAACAACTCTTTTTTGCGCATTTGTAAGTTCAAACGGCAACATTTCGGCAAATTTTTCAACAATTTTAAAATTGGAAAGCTCAACGCCTTTTTCATAATATTGTTCCTGTTTTACAAGCCTTAAACCCAATATGAGATAAAAAATTTCTTCAAAGGCTATTCTTTGAGTTGCATCGTTCAAAGCAATATGGTCTTTCGGAAAATGAATATTGTAAAGAGCATACATTCTTTCACACAAAGAATATTTTTGTCTCAATTCAAAAGGAAGTGTTTCTTCAACAATATTTTTGGCATAATCAAGAGCATTTTTCATAATGCTACGCATAATATTTTGCGTAATTCCTTGAGTCAAAGGATAATTGGGAACATATCCTTCAAAAAAAGTTTCAACTTTCTTTTTTGCGGATATTTCCGGTTGCTTTACGGTTAAACTACCGTAATCAAAAACCGCTTTACCGTAAAAAGAATATTCTTCACCAATTTTCAAATTTTTAATGCTGTAATTTCTATTAAAAAACACAAATCTAATGCTTCCCGTTTCATCGCAAGCTGTAATTTCGGTAATTGTCAATTTAGGATTGATTTTTTTTGTTTTAATATCAGAAATAACACAACTGACATTAACCGTTTCTTCAAATTCAATATCCTTTATTTTTTTAACGTTTGTTCTGTTTTCATAACTTTTGGGATAAAACATAAGTATATCCGAAAGAGAAAAGAGCCCCAATTTCATAAGACACTTTTCTCTTTTTTCCGATACGCCTTTTATTTTAGTTAAAGGAATTTCCCATAAATTCATATTTACTTAATTCCTTTCAAAATAAAACTTTTATTCAACCGACACCAAATAATAATATACGGGTTGGTCTCCTCTGTAAAATGCAAATTCAATATTTTTATGTTTCTTTTGACACATTTTTTCAAGTTCGTCCATATTTTCCGAGGTTATGTCTTTTCCTGCATAAACAGTCACCATTTCGCTGTTTTTGTCAACAAGCTTTCCTATAAGGTCCAAAGTAACTTTGTTTATGTCTTTGCCTTTTGCGGTAATCTGACTTCCGCAAAGCCCCATAATTTCGCCTTCCTTGATTTCAACGTTATCAAAAACGGAATCTCTTACCGCATAAGTAACCTGACCGCTCTTTAAGTTATCCAAAACTTCAATCATTGCTGCTAGATTCGTGTCACCGTCCGCATTTTCATCAAAAGCAACCATACAAGGAAATACATCAGACATATTTTTTGTCGGAATAACAATCATTTTGCCGTCATACATTTCACTTGCCTGCTGCGCCGCAAGAATAATGTTTTTATTGTTTGGGAATACATAAACAACATCACCGTTTGCTTCATTTACAACGTTCAAAATATCTTCCGCACTCGGATTCATGGACTGACCGCCGGAAACGATATTTTCAATTCCCAATTCATTGTAGATGTTTGTAAAGCCTTCTCCTGTTGCGACGGCAACAAAAGCATAAGGTGTTCTTTCTTTTTTCGGTGCAACTTCTTTATCCTTGTTTTTCTCGTCCAAAAGCTCATTTTGATAACGCATATTATCAATTTTTATATTAATAAGGCTACCTATTTTCAAAGCTTCGGAAATAACAACACCGGGATTATCCGTATGGATATGAACCTTAATAATATCCTCGTCTGCAACAACAACTACGCAGTCACCGAGTTTTTCATAAATCTTTGCAAGAGAATTTTTCTTTCTTTCCTTATTTTGAATTATAAATTCAGTACAATAAGTAAAGGTAATATCTTCCTCTTTCTCCTGAACACCTTTTTCTTCGCCTGTTTGCTCGATTTCTTCGGGCATAACTCCGCTTTTCAAAAAGTCTGCCATACCGGCAATGATGTAATATACACCCTTACCGCCGGAATCAACAACACCGGCCTGTTTAAGCTTCGGAAGCATTTCCGGTGTTTGCATAAGCGCATCATAAGCTGAAGTTTTTGCATCTTCCATAAGAGCAACAACATCTTCATACTCGTCCTTATGAGCTGTAATATGCTCACTCATAAGACGAAATACAGTCAAAATTGTTCCTTCTGTAGGTTTCATAATTGCATCATACGCAGTTTTTGTACCCATAGCAAAAGCTTGTTCAAATTCGTCTATACCAACCTCGTCACAACCTTTCATACCTTTTGACATACCTCTCAAAAGCTGTGAAAGGATAACACCCGAGTTGCCTCTTGCACCTCTTAAAGCCGCCATTGAAACACCGTTAATGATTTCACTTACGGAACCGGGGTAATTGTCGGCAACACTTGCAGCAGACGTAAACGTCATTGTCATATTTGTACCTGTATCACCATCGGGAACCGGAAAAACATTAAGCGCATTAAGTTCATCTCTGTTATTTGCAAGAGTAATCTTTGCGGCTTTAATCATATTTGCAAATAAAGTACTGTCTATTTTAGTAATCATTTATACTACTCCTTATTATTCCAAAAAACTATTTTGTAACAACAATGTCGTCGACAAAAACGTTTATATTGCCTATTTTTGAATTAGTCATATTTGATACGGCATAAGAAATGTCTTGTTTAACATTTTCGCCTATCGCTTTAATATTTACGCCGTAGCTCACTCTGATATGAATATCAATATTAATTTCATCATCTTTGCATACAACTTTTATACCATGACGTAAACTTTTGTCTGCACCGAAAAATTTTTTAACAACTTCTGTTGTATTTTTTTCACACATTCCAACAACACCGTAACAGTGAGTTGCAGCATAACCCGCAATTTCTTCAATTGCTTTTTCTGTGATTGAAATTTCGCCCATATCATTGATTCTTTTAATTGGCATAATAATTCACCCTTTCATAAATATCTTTAAAGTACCTTTTGTAAAAAGGATTTTGTTCTTTCGTTTTGCGGATTTTCGAAAATATCTTTTGGAGTTCCCTGTTCAATAATCATTCCGCTGTCCATAAATATTACTCTGTCGGCAACTTCTTTTGCAAAGCCCATTTCATGAGTAACAACAACCATAGTCATACCGTCTTTTGCAAGATTTTTCATTGTATCCAAAACCTCGCCTACCATTTCGGGGTCAAGTGCTGACGTTGGTTCGTCAAAAAGCATTACATCAGGTTTCATACACAATGCTCTCACAATGGCAACTCTCTGCTTTTGACCACCTGAAAGCTGTGACGGATAAGCTTCTGCTCTGTCTTTAAGTCCTACCTTATCCAAAAGCTCATAAGCAAGCTTTTGTGATTCTTCCTCGCTTTTTCCCAAAAGCTTTGTGGGAGCAAGAGTAAGATTTTTTAATATATTCATGTGTGGGAACAAGTTGAACTGTTGGAAAACCATTCCCATTTTTTGTCTGTGTTTATTAATATTTACATTTTTATCGGTAATATCCACACCTTCAAAAAATACCTGTCCGCTTGTAGCATCTTCCAAAAGATTTAAGGAACGCAAAAATGTTGATTTTCCCGAGCCCGAAGGTCCGATTATAACAACAACTTCACCTTGCTTTATATCTGCACTTACGTTTTCAAGGGCGTGAATACTTTCACCGTAATATTTGCACAAATTTTTTGTACTTATTATAATATTATCTTTCACTGTTTCTTAATCTCCTCTCCATAATTCCCAAAAGCTTTGTCATAAGCATTACAACAGCAAGGTAGACAAGAGCCACCAAAAGGATAGGATTTATCTGATCGTAAGTTGTATTTTTAATCTGATTTCCCGCTTTTGTAAGATCCACAACCGCAACGTAACCTGCAACCGAAGTTTCTTTCAAAAGTGCAATCATTTCGTTTCCTATTGCGGGAAGAATATTTTTAAAAGCCTGGGGAAGAATAATAAGCCACATTGTCTGAACTTTGGAAAATCCCAAAGAACGACCAGCTTCCATTTGTCCCTTATCAATTGCAAGAATACCCGATCTTATGGTTTCGGCAACGTAAGCACCGGAATTTATACCGAAAGTTATCATAGCAACCCATGTACCGTCTTTTGCGGATACAAAGATTATGAAAAACGATATAAGCAGTTGAACAACAACCGGCGTTCCTCTGATAACTGTAAGATAAATATTGCACAAAACATCTAAAATTTTCATTTTTTTATTTCCTTGTGCAAACACTTTTATTATAGCCACAATTGTTCCGATAATTACACCGATAACAAGTGCTCCGAATGTAATAACAAGAGTTTTTTCAAAACCTTGTATAAGAGTTTTATATCTGTCAGCAACAATAAATGTATTATAAAGCTGATCTATCCATTCTCCAAAAAATTTCATATTCTATGTACCTTTCCAAAGTGAAAAAACGACGCATAATTATTATACGTCGCTTTTTTATAAATTCAATTATTCAGCATCGTATGGTAAATCGTATTTTTCAAAGATTTTTGCCAATGTACCGTCAGCTTTGAGTTCTGCAAGAGCTTTGTTGATTTCTGCTGTCAACTCGTCATTGCCTTTTTTAATTGCAATCGCATAAGATTCTTTTGTTAAAGGCTCTTCCAAAACAACTGTTTTACCATCTTGTTTTGCGGAAAGTGCTTTTGCAACTTCGTTATCGATTACAACAGCATCAACTTTTCCCGCAACAAGTGCGGCAACGGCTTCGGGACCTGTTTTGAAAGACTGAACGTTGTAATTATTGTCCAAAAGGTACTGTTCTCCTGTTGTTCCTTCTTGGCAAGAAACTGTTTTACCTTCAAGGTCTGCAGCTACTTTAATGTCACTGCCGTCATTTACGATAATTGCCTGTGAAGCTTCATAGTAGTCGTCCGAGAAGTTCATATTCTGTCTTCTGTCGTCATCTGCGGTAATACCTGCGATTGCAACATCGTATTTACCTGTTGAAGCGCCTGTTAAAGCAGCATCAAAATCAATGTTTGTGATTTCTGCTTCTTTACCCATTTTTTCAGCTAAAGCCTTAGCCAAATCGATGTCTGCACCGACCATTTCTTCGCCGTCCAAATACTCAAACGGTGGGAATTCGGCATTTGTAGCAACTGTAAGTTTTGCATTGTCTTTTGCACCACAACCTGAAACACCTGCAATAGTTAAAGCAGCAACAAGTGAAAGTGCGAGAATTTTTAATTTTTTCATAATTTTTTCCTCCTGTTTTTAAAAAACATTTAAATAATTTCATTTTATATTGTGTTATTACTTCTGTAATTATACCACATTTATTTTAATTTTGCAATAGTTTTTCATAAAAATTTGTTATTTTACATAAAAATTCCTAAAAAAGCTTATAATTATGCAGTCCCCAAAATGTTTTTTATGTCTTTTTCGGTAAATACATAATTTTTATCGCAATAATGGCAAGAAACATTTATATCTTCACCTTTTTCAGCCATTTTTGTAAGTTCTTCTCTTCCGAGGCTCACAAGTGCCTTTGTAACTCTTTCGTAAGAACAATCACATTGGTAAACACCTTGTGTTTCTTCCAAAATTTTATACGGCATATCCTTAAAAAGTGATGACAAAAGCTCTTTCGGGTCGTTATCTTCCGCAAAAAACATAGACACCGATTTTTCAAGTTCGGAAACATTTTTTTCAATTTTTGAAATTTCATTTTCCGTATGATTAGGCATAAGCTGTATCATATATCCGCCGGAACCCAATACAATGCCTTCTTTTGAAACAAGAACGCCCACAGCCAAAACAGTAGGAATTTGTTCCGATTGCATATAGTAATATGATATATCGTCACCGATTTCCCCGGAAACAAGCTCAACCGTTCCAACCTGAGGATCCGAAAGTCCCACATCTTTTACAACGCTCAAAGTTCCGCCATGTCCCAAAGCACCACCAACGTCCAAATGACCGTCTTCTCTCAACGGCAAGGAAACATCGGGATTGGAAACAAAGCCTTTAACTTCTCCTGTTTTATAACTTTCGGCAACAACATTGCCTATTTCACCGTTTGAACGTATCTGTATGCTTACTCGGTCTTTTTCGCCTTTCATATCACTTCCCATCATTACTGCAGCAGTAAGCGCTCTGCCGAGAGCCGCCGTTGCAACATTGGAAAGAGAGTGGATTTTTTTTGCTTTTGTAACAACGTCTGTCGAATCAAAAACGAAAGCCTTTGCAAGTCCATCTTCCGTTATTGCTCTAAGTAATTTACCCAATTTCTTCTTCATTCCTTTCAATATATTTTGCCAAGCTTTTTTCCACCGGTATTGTTATTATTATTTCCGTTCCCACATTTACCTCGGAACGAATATTAATTTCACCGGCATGTGCATTGACAATTTCTTTTGCTATGGCAAGTCCCAAACCGGTACCGCCTTGTTCTCTGCTTCTTGCTTTATCCACACGATAAAATCTTTCAAAAAGTCTGTTCAAATGCTGTTTTGCAATACCTATACCGTTATCCTTAACTCTAATAACGGCATTATCGGAAACATAGCTTGAAAAAATTTCAATTTTTCCGTTTTCGGGGGTATATTTAAGTGCATTTGACGTAATATTTATTATAACCTGCTCCATTCTGTCCTCATCGAGAGGAATTGGTGGAATTTCATTTACTGCAGTATATTCAATTGTCTGATTTTTGTTTTTTGCTTCAAAACTCATCTTTTCCGCAACATCTCTTAAAATATCTTCAACGTGCATATATTTAAGATTAAGTTTAATTCCGTTGTCAAGCCTTGAAAGTGTCAATAAATCGGAAACAAGTCTTGTCATTCTGTCTGTTTCTCTGCTCATTGTGTCGAAAAAACGATTTCTTGTTTCTTCGTCAATATCTCCGTCCTGCAACGTTTCCAAATATGCCTTCAACGTTGTAAGCGGTGTTCTTAATTCGTGGGACACATTTGCAACAAATTCACGTCTTGAAATATCAAGCTTTTGCATTTGCGTAATATTTTGAACGTCAACCAAAAGACCTCCGTGAGTATTGTCGGAATATGTAAATCTTGCAAAATAGAATTTAAGGTAGTAATCGTTCCACGCACATTCTCTCACAACTTGATTTTCATTTTCAATGTAAATAAAATCACCGAAAGCAATATCATCGAACATTTGTGAAAAAAACGCATCAAACTCAATTTCTTCTTCATTTTCTATGTTAAGCAATTTTTTTGCTTCCGGATTTATTAAAATAAGCTTTCCGGTAGTATCAAAAGCAACTATACCGTCGGAAGAATATTCCAAAATGGTTTCGATTTTTGTTTTTTGATCTTCAAGCTGAAACACATTTTCTTTTAACTTTTTCCCCATTGTAACAAATGTGTTGGTAAGAACACCAATTTCGTCTTTCGAGGTTGACATTTTGCCCGTATCGAAAAAACCTTTTGCAATTTTTTCAGCACGTACCGTTATGTTTTTAATGGGTTTTGTTATGGTTCTTGAAAAAAGAAATCCCAAAATAACGGCAATAACCACGCCTATAAGGAGAGCCTGCGTTATTACGCTGAGCATTCTTTGTGAAAAATTGTTCAAAGTATCTTTCGTTTCATAAACGTAAATAACATATTCAATTTTTTCGTCTATTTTCACAGGATAAGCATAATCCATATATTTGCTGTTTTTATCTATCACATTACCTGTATGACCGTTAATTGAGGATAAAAGATTGCCCGTGATTTCCAAATTTGAAACGGTAACACCGCTGGAGCCTGAAATATAGCTTCCGTCATTTCCGTCCAAAAGAACGTAATTTCTATAAGAATTTACACCGATTTTTCCATAGTAAGCTTCCAACAGTTCTTCAATTTTTGCTTTTGCGTTATCAGACTCAACAGCATCAGCCAACGCATCTTCAAACCTCGAATCGAAAACATTGTTTTCCATTTGCAACATAAAATTGTCGTAATAAAACTGCGAAACATTGCTCAACATAAATGTTCCGGCAGTTATAAGAACGGCAAGAATTATAAGCATAAACAATATTACAATTTTCGACTGAATACTTTTTAACATAATGTTTTTCCTTTTTTACTTGCAGTCTTTGTTGAAATAATATCCCAAGCCTCTTTTGGTTACCACAAAATCCGGTTTACCGGGATCATCTTCAAGCTTTTCTCTAAGTCTTCTTACAGTAACGTCAACTGTACGAACATCACCGTAATATTCATAGCCCCAAACCTTTTCTAAAAGCTTTTCTCTCGAAAAAATCTTGTCGGGTCTTGCTGCAAGAAAACCCAAAAGTTCAAATTCTCTTATGGTAAGTTCAATAACTTTTCCGTCTTTTGTAACGTTAAATCTGTCAAGGTCAATGAAAAGGCGTCCGAAAGTTATTGTTTTCCCTATTTCTTCTTCCTCTGCCATTGCTGCACCGCTTCTTCTTAAATTTGCTTTAACTCGTGCGGTAAGCTCTCTTACACTGTAAGGCTTTGTTATGTAATCATCGGCACCGAGTTCAAGACCAAGAACCTTATCAACTTCGTCCTCACGAGCCGTAAGCAAAAGAACCGGTACTTGTGATTTTTTTCTTATTTCTTTCAAAACCGAAAAACCGTCAAGCTCAGGCAACATAACATCAAGCAAAATAATATCAGGGTTTTTGGTAAGCGCCAATTCAAGACCATTTTTGCCGTCATAAGCTTCAATTGTTTTGTAGCCTTCCTTTGTTAAATTAAATTTCAAAATATCAACAATGGGTTTTTCGTCGTCTACAATAAGTATTAATTTTTCTGCCATGTAAAATTCCTCCTTTTACATCTTATCTTTTCCTTTTTGTTGCTCCAAATATATAAGCATTACGGAAATATCGGCAGGAGAAACGCCCGATATACGGCTTGCCTGCCCCAAAGAAGAAGGCTTAAACTCTTTAAGTTTTTGTCTTGCTTCAATTCTAAGTCCGTAAACACTGTCATAGTCGAGTTCAGGGTCAAGAAGCTTCATTTCCAACTTCTTAAACTGCTCAACCTGTGCAATCTGTCTTTTTATATATCCATCATATTTTATAAGGATTGTAACTTCTTCTTTTATCTCTTTTTCCAAATCGTGAATTTTATCGCTCATTTCCATTAAGCTGTCATAAGTAAGCTCCGGCCTTTTTAAAAGCTCGCTTGCCTTTATTCCCGATTTTAACGGTGTACTTTCATATTTCAAAAGAACAGAAAGCACCTTATCGTTGGGACCGATATTTATTTCATTGAGATAATCTACTTCTTTTTCTATTTTTTCATATTTTTCTTTAAAATTTTTATATCTTTCTTCAGAAATAAGTCCAAGCTCATATCCCAAAGGTGTAAGACGATAATCCGCATTATCCTGTCTTAAAAGAAGTCTGTACTCACTTCTGGAAGTCATCATTCTGTAGGGTTCGTTTGTTCCTTTTGTTACAATATCGTCAATTAAAACTCCGATATATGAATTATCTCTTGTAAGATGAAATTCACTTTCACCTTTTACGTATCTTGCCGCATTTATACCTGCAACAAGTCCTTGTGCGGCAGCTTCCTCATAGCCCGATGTCCCGTTAAACTGTCCGGCTCCGAATAAGCCTTTAATTTTTTTAAATTGCAAGCCCAAGGTAAGCTCCGTCGGGTCAACACAATCGTATTCAATTGCATACGCGGGACGCATAATTTCAACATTTTCAAGTCCTATTATGGAATGATACATATCAACCTGAACATCGTAAGGAAGAGACGTTGAAAGACCTTGTATATACATTTCTTTTGTGTCAAGTCCCATAGGCTCAACAAAAAGTTGGTGTCTTTCTTTGTCGGGAAAACGCATAATTTTATCTTCAAAGGAAGGACAATATCTGGGGCCTATTCCCGTTATTTTTCCGCTATAAAGCGGTGAACGATGTATGTTGTCCTGAACTATTTTTTTTGTATCTTGTGTTGAATATGTAAGATGACACACTACTTTATTGGTAAGCTCACCTTTTGTTTCAAAAGAGAATGGCGTAATTTCTTCGTCCCCCTCTTGAATTTCCATTTTTGAAAAATCAATGCTGTCACGGTGTACTCTCGCAGGAGTTCCTGTTTTAAATCGCATAAGCTTAATTCCGTTATCCTTAAAAGAATCGGAAAGCTTGTCCGCAGGGAACAAACCGTCGGGACCACCCGGCTCGAAATATTCACCTATAATAATTTTTCCTTTCAAAAATGTTCCTGTTGCAATAACAACACTTTTAACATTATATTTAACTCCCAAAGAGTCCCAAACTGCACTGACTTTTCCGTCTTCAACATCAAGCTTGACAATTTCCGCTTGTTTTAAAAGAAGATTTTTCTCATTTTCCAATCTCTTTTTCATTTCAAGCTGATAAATACGTCTGTCTTCTTGAACTCTTAAAGAGTAAACTGCAGGACCTTTGCCTTTGTTTAAAATTCTGGATTGCAAAAAAGTAGCATCGGCAACTTTTCCCATTTCTCCACCCAAAGCATCGATTTCTCTAACCAAATGTCCTTTTCCGGTTCCGCCTATGCTGGGATTACAGGGCATATTGGCAACTGCGTCCAGGCTAATGGAAAAAAGTATTGTTTTAAGTCCCAATCTTGCCGAAGCAAAAGCCGCTTCACAACCTGCATGCCCGGCACCTATTATCGCAACGTCAAATTTTTCTTCTGTGTATGTCGCTTCCATTAAAAAACCATCCAATCAAAAAATTAAGTATTAATTATCGTAATATCTTCTTCCGGCAACCGTGTTGGAATTATCCGTCAAAAGATTTACCTGTTCCAAAGCTTTTCCCGTACCTATGGCAACACAAGTTGTCGGGTCATCGGCAATATAAGCTTTTATTCCGGTACGCTTATTAACAAGGTTTGTAAGTCCGCCTATAAGCGAACCTCCACCTGTCATAATTATGCCTTCAGTGGCAATGTCCCCCACAAGCTCAGGCGGTGTTCTTTCCAAAGTTTGGTGAATAGCGTCGCCGATAAGCTGTGCCGTATCGTTAAGTGCTTCGTAAATTTCCGTAGAAGTTACGTTGAACACTTTTGGAAGACCTGTAAGTAAATTTCTGCCCTTAACTTCTGTAATTTTTTCTTCCGCATCATCTTCAAGGTAAACGCAACCGACACTATGTTTAATTTCGGCAGCTGTACGTTCACCAATGAGAACGTTGTGTTTTTTTCTTATATATTTAATAATCGCATCGTCAAATTTATCACCGGCAACCTTTATGGACGTTGAAACAACAACACCGCCCAAAGATATAACGGCAATATCCGTTGTACCGCCACCGATATCAACAATCATATTTCCGTTAGGCTGAGAAATATCAACACCGGCACCTATTGCAGCCGCAATTGGTTCTTCAATAATAAAGGATTTTCTTCCTCCTGCTTGAATAGCCGCATCTTTTACCGCTCTTTCTTCAACATCGGTAACTCCCGACGGAACGCATATCATAATATTGGGCTTGAAAATTCTTGACAACCCCACTTTATCCAAAAAAGCTCTGAGCATTTTTTCGGTAACGTCATAATCGGAAATTACACCGTCACGAAGCGGACGAACCGCAACGATATTACCGGGAGTTCTTCCTATCATACGCTGAGCCTCATAGCCTACGGCAAAAAGCTTGCCCGTAAGCTTGTCCACCGCCGCAACAGACGGCTCTCTCAAAACTATTCCCTTTCCTTTCACATAAATAAGAACAGTTGCCGTTCCCAAATCGACACCTATATCTTGTCTGAAATTGAACATACACTACACCCTTCCGTTTCTTTTATATAAATTGCTTTTTGCAATTGTATTTTTATTCTCTGTGGGAACGCAAAAAAGAGTTCCCCTATTTTATTACTACATTTAATTATATTACTACAAACTCGATTTGTCAATCTTTTTTTCATTTTTTTACTCAATTTAATTAAGTAAATATACCATAAAGTTAAGATAACCCGCAAAAGTCACCCATAAAATGTATGGAACAAGCAAAAATGCACTTACTTTATCGCATTTGTAAAATTCCTTAATCGTTGCAAAAATAAGAATCCACAAAAGTAAAAGCCACAAAAATGCTCCCAAAAAAGCTTGCAAATTAAAAAACAATATCGGCCAAAAGAAATTAACAGCAAGCTGAATAAAATAAATTATCAAGCCCAATTCCCTATTTTCGCAATTACTTTCAAAAATTCTGTAAGATGCTGTTCCCATAAGCACAAAAAGAATTGTCCATACTATCGGAAAAAGTATTTCGGGCGGTGACAAAAAGGGCTTATTCAAGCTTTCGTATTCTTTCATTGCCGTCATACTTAAAAGTGCGGACAAACCGCCCACAGCCAAAGCTATACCGACAAAAATCGCCAAACTTTTCCATTTAATTTTCATTAAAAGCACATCCTTTTTTTAATTTAGTATATGCTTTTCAAACATTTTATAGTCACTTTTTAAAATATAAGCTTTCTTAAAATCGGACTTACACCAAAGTCATTTTCAATTTTAAAAAGAGCATTTTCATCTGTTTTGAAATTTTCTTTTTTCATTCCCAGCATAATAAGATTTTTTGGAGTATCAAGGGGAGAAACAAACTCCGTAAGAGTTATATTGTAACCGTATTCCTCCAAAACTCGTACTCTGTATGCATCGGTAAAAATATCGTTAAAGCGTTTTTTCAAAATAGGATGCTTTATTATAAATTCCATATCTTCGTCTGTCGATATTGTATCGGCAAGTTCCTTATGGCAACATGGAACAAAGGCTACCGCCTTTGCATTGTTGTTTATTGCACCTGCTATGGCATAATCGGTTGCAACATCGCAAGCATGCAAGCAAACCGCCATATCAACTGGATTTTCGGGATAAAAATTCATAATATCTTCACATATAAAGTCCATATTTCGGTAATTTAAACTGTCTCTGATTTTTTTTGAAGACTCTATAACATCTTCTCTTATATCAATCCCGGTTATATGACACTTAATTTTCAAAACCTCACATAAATAATAATTTATGAAAAAAGACAAGTAAGATTTTCCGCAAGCAAAATCATATATGTAAAGTGTTTTGTTTTTATAAAGCTTTTTAACGTAAGGCGTTATAAGCTTCAAAAAATTTTCCGCTTGATTGAATTTTCTTATATGAGAATTTTTTATCTTTCCGTTGTCGGAAACAAAATCCAGAGTTTTCAAAAGCTTTTGTGCTTTTTTGGGCGAAATAATGTTTTCTTCGCTTTTTTGTGACAAAGCACTGTTATCTTCATTTTTATTTGTTGTTGTCACGTTTTTATCGTTTGCAACAATTTTCAAAGTTGAAACACGGTCACGAAAATAAAATTCAAGCTCATCATAATCTCCCAAGCTATCCGTTATAACTTTTAAAAGTTCTGAAAAATCCCCTGTTTTAAGTTCTTTCAAAAAAGAAAGCTCATAATTTTCGTTTTTAGGAACAACAGAAAATTTATACTCCTTTGTTCCCGATTTTAAAATTCCCTCAACCTTTACAAAAATATCTTTGTTTTCTTTCAATCTTTCGCAAACTCCCCCTAAAAAAAGGGATAATTTACCTATATTCTTTGCGTTCATACTTAACCTCTTTATTTATACTTTGTAACAATATTCAAAATTTGTTGTTTTGCACTTGCCGACATGTGGGATCTTAAATAGCTTTCAAGATATGCCATATTTTCATGATTTAAATTTTTTGCACGTCTTGCCAAATCGGGATAATCACCTGCCGAAATACAGGACTGCACAATTGAAATAATTTGTGTTTTATCTGCCGGTGTAAGCCTTTTTGCAATGCTTGAAAGGTCGTTTTCGTCAAAAACACCTGCCGATGTTTTAGATTTATAAATACCGTTTTCGTTATTTTCGTTTAAAGGCGAATTTGCGGAAGCTTTACTTTTTGACTTTATTTCACCTTTATTTTCACCGACTTTTTCATCTTCTTTTTTTTCGGGTTCCGCATTGGTTTCACTTGGCTCTTTTAAGTCATCGGATTTTTTTTCAACGTTTTCATTTTTTTCAAGATTTTTTTCAACGCTTTTTTCTATATCGTCCACAGAAATAAGCTTATCCAAATTATCTTCCACAACGTAATCGAAAATCTTCGGTGCTATGTAATTATAGGCAGGCTTATAGGCAACAGCACAAACAATAACAATTCCGCATATAACACATAACGCTGCTATTAACCCCTTTTTCATAAGAAAAACTTCCTTTCTTAAAGCTTTACTTTTATAACTTCTTTTCCAAACTCCACAACATCACCGTCATGAAGCTTTTTTTGTCTGCGAGTATCAATTTCTCCGTTTACTTTTACAAGACCGTCCAAAATGACCATTTTTGCTTCTCCGCCGGAAGAAACAAGATTTTCAAATTTCAACAAATCTTGCAATGTAATGTAATCTTTTTTTGTTATAACAAATTCTCTCATAATTCTTTTTCTTCTTTCTTTAAATATTTTTCCATTTCTTCACACACCGTTTTTAAAACATATATGCGTGCATATTTTTTTGAATTTCCCGACACTATGTGCCACGGTGCATAAGACGTTGATGTTTTTTCAATCATTTTTTCGATTGCACAAACATATTCGTCCCATTTTTCTCTGTTTCTGTAATCCTCATCAGTAAGCTTCCATGCTTTTTCGGGATTTTTTTTTCTTTCTTCAAATCGTTTAAGCTGTTCTTCCTTTGAAATGTGAATGAAAAACTTAACTATAACGGTTTTATTATCAAAAAGAGTTTTTTCTGTTTCGTTTATTTCCCAAAAAGCTCGCTTATATTCTTCCTCATTGCAAAATCCCTCAATAGGCTCAACCATAACTCTGCCATACCAAGAACGGTCGAATATTGCAATATGTCCGCTTTTCGGAAAATTATTCCAAAAGCGTTTCAAATAGTATTGGGAAAGCTCGTCTTTGGTTGGTGCAGAAGTGGAAACAACTCTGTAGCCTCTGGGGTCAAGTCCCTGTGACAATCTTTTAATCGCTCCGCCCTTACCTGCGGCGTCCCAACCTTCAAAAACAATTACCGTTGGAATTTTTTTAAGGTAAAACACATTTTGCAACTCAAAAAGCTTCTTTTGATAAAATTCAAGCTCTTTTTTATATTCTTTTTTTGATATATCCTTTGTTAAATCCGTGTTTTTCAAAAAATCCGTGTCCGCTTTTTCGGAAAGTGAGGGTTTTTGAGACGACTTCAAGCTTTCTTTTTCTTTAATCTTCTCTTCCAAAGCTTTTTTCAAAATTTTTTTCATTTCAATTGCCGCTTTGGAAAAATCATTTGCATTAATAATTTTCCATTTTGAATATGCCTTATCTGTTTTTGAAATCATTTTCTTAAAAACAGACTTATAACTGTCATACCTTTGATTATTCAAAATATCTTCGTCACTTACTCGCCAACGTGTTTCGGTTTTGGAAAGCAAACTTTCCAAACGTTCCTTTTGTTCTTTTTTTGTTATATCCAAAAAAAATTTCAAAACCAAAATTCCATCATCAGCAAGAATTTTTTCAAAATTACTTATTTCTTCAATGTCTTTTTCAAATTCTTCTCTCAAAATTTTCTTATCTATATATTTATTGAGAGTTTTTCTGTACCAACTGCTGTCAAAAATTGAAATGTCTCCGTATTTTGGCAATTTCGTGATATAAGAACGCAAAAAAGGATACCTTTTTTCTTCGTCACTTTCGCTTTTTGTATAAACGCAAAAACCTCTCGGGTCAAGTGGCAAAATCATATCGTTTATAAGTCTGCCTTTCCCACTTGCTCCCCAGCCCTCAACAACTATCACAGTTGCAATTTGGCAGTTTTTTGCTTTTCTTTGAACGCTTGCGAGCTGTTCGTCAAGCTTTTTCAATTCTTTTTTTGAGGTTTTTTTCATAAAAATCATCCTTATATAAAAATTTATGTACCTACCTATTTTTCGGACAAATAATTTTTAAGAAGCATTATGGCTATTACGGTTTTTGAATCTTTTATTTCATTTTTCAACACCATTTCATAAAGCTTTTCAATATTGTATTTTTCAACATTCAAAAATTCGTCATCGTCCAAATGCTGAGTGTCTTTTGTAAGGTTTTCGGCTATATAAATATGGATTTTTTCGGTAAGAAAGCCAACCGACGGATAAAATTCACCTATATATGTAAGCTTTCCCGCTTTGTAGCCTGTTTCTTCATTAAATTCACGTCCTGCGGCTTTAAAAATATCTTCACCTTTTTCAAGCTTGCCTGCCGGTGCTTCCAAAAGCACACTTTCAAAGGGCATTCTGAACTGCTTAACCATCAAAACATCGTTGTTTTCGTCTGCGGAAATAATACAAACTCCGCCGTTATGCTCAACGATTTCTCTTTCGGCAACACTGCCGTCCTCAAGCTCTGCCGTCATAACCTTAAAATTGACAACTTTACCCTCATATATTCTCTTTTCACTTAAAATCTTTTCAGTAAGCTTCATTTTTTAAACACCTTTTTTCAAAACAATTATTCTTTCAATTCCGAAATCGTCTTTAATAACTTCGGTTTCACCGTATTTTTTAAATATATTTTCCACGTCATTATGCATATTTATTCCAATTTCAACTGCCATAATTCCGCCCTTTTTTAGCCGTTTGCTTGCAATTTCGGAAAGTCTTTTGTAAAAAGTCATACCGTCACATCCATCCGTCAAAGCAATCTTCGGCTCATAATCTCGCACTTCTTCCATAAGAATCGGAATATCTTCAACAGGAATATATGGCGGATTTGAAAAGATAAAATCAAAGCTTTCTTCAATTTCTTCATTTAAAATATCTTTTTTTACAATTTTGGCACTTTCAATCTTCAAATTTTCTTTGTTAATTTCAGATACTTCGATTGCAACATCGGAAATTTCAAAAAGCGTAACATGGGCATTTTTGCAATATTTTGCTATACTTAGTCCTATGCAACCGGAACCGGAACAAATATCCGCAACCATAACATTTCTTTTTTCTTTTTTTATCTTTTCAATTGCATATTCACACAAATTTTCTGTTTCGGGTCTCGGAATCAAAACCCCTTCTTTAACAAAAAAATCAAGTGCCATAAATTCCTTTTTGTTGGTAATGTAAGAGCAAGGTGTATGATTTGCTCTTTTTTCTATAAGCTCGAAATATTTTTCTTTGATATTTTCCGCATTTTTTTCCAAATACAAAGGCAACATTCCGTTTTTTACATTCAAAACATATTCCATTATAACCCTTGCATCTGTTTTAGGAGTTTCAATTTCGTTTTTTTCCAAAATTTTTATACCCTCAAGGTAAATATCCTTTACTTTTACCATTTTGACTCCTCTTTATTTTCGGGCATTACTGCCTTAAAAGCTGCAATCGCAACTTC
>CAYPIJ010000012.1:0-18086 GCA_964410755.1 uncultured Oscillospiraceae bacterium
TAGTAAAATATAATAAAAAAAGAAAAAACAACAAAAAAGGAGAAAAAAGGACAATGAAATACGTAATGATATTTCACGCAAACTTAAACTATGCGTACCTTAACCCTGACAAATATGAGTTCGTTATTCGTAACAGCTACGAACTTATATTTGACACAATGGCAGAAAACTTCCCGAACACAAAATATGTTTTTGAAGCTTCGGGCTACACAATCGAACAGATGGCTCTCTTAACACCGGACGTTTTGGAAAAGCTTAAAAAAGCTATTGCAAACGGAACTTGTGAATTTATGGGAAGCCCTTATGCTCACCCAATGCTCCCCAACTTCCCTCTTGAAGATGATACTTGGTCATTCAAATTTGCAGGAGATGTTTTTGAAAAATATCTCGGTATGAGACCTAAGAGCTTCTGGAATCCGGAATGTGGTTGGAGAAGTTACGTTCCTCATGCAGCTATTGCAAACGGTGCTAAAAACCTTATCGGTGACTTTGAAGCATACAGCCGTTCAAAAGGTGTTGACGGTAAACCGTTGAGACCTGAAATCTATGAAAAAGAATTTTCAGACGATCCTTCATTCTACAGCTTTGACTTTAAGTATGACCTTGAAGGAAGCGAAAGAGCAATCCACTTCCCTTTCACAAATATCGAAGGTGTTGAAAAAGGCAAACTCAGAATGTTCTTGAGAACAGACAGAGTTGCACAGTTCGCAGTTAGATACTTTATGGGTATGGAAGGCTATACATTTGAAAAATATATGGATCTTATTAAAAAGTATTCACAGCAAAAAGAAGGCGAACCCGAAGGTGCACTTATCATATTTGCAGACGATGCCGAATATGTAGGTACAAACGGCTGGTTCAGACTTAAATATCAAAATGAACCCGATAATGTATTCGAACAAACTCCTCAGTCAAGAGAAAAACTTATTGCTCTTGTAAAAGAAGTTGAAAAAATGGGCGAATTCATTACTTATGACGATGCTTGCAACTTACAGCCTCTCGATGACGTTATGAACGTTGATGATGATGCTGCTTGGCACGGTGCTATGGCTTCTACATGGGCATCAACACCTATGGCAAGAATCTTGAGACCTTGGCAGGATTTGGTAAGAGAAAAACTTCACGAAGTTAACGATACACTTGATGAAAAAACAATCGAAAAAGTTTGGTATCACCTTACAAATTCATACAATTCAGACGGACAGTGGCCACCAACATTGCCACACGCTCCTCATATCATTTACCCATTCAACTATAAATACTGCTTTGACAACTTGCTTGCGGCAGAAGTTTTGGTTGGCGGTGTAGACAGAAGCAAGCTCACAACTTCACCTTTGGACACAATTAAAGAAATTCTCACAATTCAGCAGAATCTTGTTCTTGATAAAGCTAAAGGTATGCTTGAAAACGGAACTGACGAAGAAAAAGCTAATGCAAAACATGCGATTTATCTTATCGAAAGCTCCAACAACCTTGATTCCATCAAGAGTGCTTCTGACAAAGTTCTCTATCCTTCCGATTACGAAGTACGTGCAAACGCACTTATCGAAGCAAGAAGACTTGTTGGCGGTGTAGAACTCGAAAGAGTATAAAATATGACTTTAAATATGCGTTCGTTTTTTCGGACGCATATTTTTTTGAAAATATATTTACAAATTTCCTTTTTTGTGATATACTGAATATTAGGAAGAAAGGAATGTGAATAAAATGAAAACAATAGTTGTTTATAAAACAAAATACGGTTCAACGAAAACTTATGCCGAGTATATTGCAAAAGAGTTAAAATGCGACATCAAAAATTATAAAGATGTAAACATTTCCGAGCTTGAAAAAAATTACGAAACCATAATATACGGTGGCGGATTGTACGCTGAAATTATCGCAGGCGTTACTCTTATTACAAAAAACATTGAAAAATTGAAAAACAAAAACTTAATTGTTTTTACAACAGGTTTAACTCCCATAGATTACAGAGATTATTACGATAATCTTGTTATTGAAAAAAATTTCAAAGGAAATATAAAAGATAAAGTAAAAATATTTAATTTACCCGGAAAAATGATTGTAGATGAGCTTTCATTACCGCACAAAATTGCAATAAAAGGCTTAAAGAAAATTATGGCTGAAAAAGAAAATCCCACAGATGCGGAAAAACTTCTGCTTCAGCTTTGCGATTGCAACGGAAATTTTGTTGACGAAAGTTTAACACAAGATATAATAGATTATGTTCATAAAATCGAAAATTAATAAAAAGAAAGGAGAAATTTTTAATGAAAACATTGCAATTAGCATTGGATATTGTACAAGTTATATTGTACATCATCATAATTGTTATATTACTAAAAGATCTTAAAAGAAAATAAGATAAAAAAGTATGCGGAGTGGAATATAAAACTTTTCCACTCCTGTTTTTTCTTATATTTTATTTTCCCATGCAAAATTTATTTTTTTCACAAGCTTTTTCTTGTATTCTGTTTAAAACCTCACCAAAACGTTGAAAATGCACTATTTCCCTTTCACGCAAGTATTTAATTACATCTCGAACATCGGGGTCATCACAAAAACGTAAAATATTATCATAGGTCGCTCTTGCCTTTTGCTCTGCTGCCAAGTCCTCTGTAAGATCGGCTATGGGGTCACCTTTTACGGCGATTGACATTGCATTCCATGGCGTACCCGAAGAAGCAGTCGGATATACGCCTTTGCTATGGTCTATAAAGTATGATGCCATTGGGCTGTTTTCGATTTCACCTGTTGTAGCATTTTTTGTAAGCTGGTGAATTATCGATCCCACCATTTCCAAATGTGCCAATTCTTCTGTACCGATGTCGGTAAGCATGGCTTTTGCAACGTCGTCTTTCATTGAAAAACGCTGTGCCAAATATCGCATTGAAGCTCCAAGCTCGCCGTCGGCACCACCGTACTGACTTACAATAAATGATGCCAATTTCGGATTTGGATTTTTAATGTTTATGGGGTACTGTAATTTTTTTTGATATTCCCACATTTTGTTTTATCTCCTTTCACAATCATTTTCCCAAGGCCACGGTCCTTTAATCCATTGCCAGCATTCGGAATTTCCGCTTGAAGCGGCTGTTATCGGTCCGTAATTTTGAGAAAATTCTTTTTTCAATAACTTTGCTTTTTCACTTGCTTCACAATGCATTTGCAAAGCATTTTTATCGTTGGGATGAGAATCCAAATACAAATTCAGTTCCGTTAAAATAAAATCATAGCTTTGAAGCTCCCTAAGCAATTTTCTGCGTTTTACCATATCAATCATTTTTACAACAACCTCCCTTTTCTTCACCGCTTTTCGGAACATAAGTTCCAAAAGGCATATTTAGTTCCGGAAACATTGTTCCGTTGCAAAGTGCTGTATTAGGCTCGTAGGTTTCGTCCATAATTTGGGGTACAACAAAAGCATAACCTACACAAACCTTTTGAATATATATATCGTTGGTATTGTTTTTACAATCCATACAATTTCTTCCTTTCATTCGGGCAAATATTCCCTTATTCGATATTATAATATGAATTTTGAGAAAAAATGTTAACGGTTTTTACAAAAATATTGACAAAATTTGTTGTAAGTGGTATAATTATATGGTAAATTCAAGAGAAAAGTCTGAATAAATTTCTTTACAGGCTTAATTTTGTGCACAATAGCACGGAAAGATAAGAGGTATTTTAAAATGAACAAAACAATTTACAACGAACTCGGAATATGTAAGGAAGTTTACGATTACGGAGGGGAAATTCTTGAAGATTTAAAAGAGCGTTTTGAAAAAATTGACGAAATTGCGGAATATAACCAAATGAAGGTTATAAAAGCGATGCAAAAAAACAAAGTTGATGCTACGCATTTTATGGCATCTACAGGTTACGGCTACAATGACGAGGGTCGTGACAATTTGGAAAGAGTTTATGCCGATTGTTTCCATACAGAAGCAGCTCTTGTAAGACCGCAAATCACTTGCGGAACTCATGCACTTGCGGTCGCATTAAGTGCCAATCTTCGTCCGGGAGATGAGCTTTTATCCCCTGTCGGCAGACCTTACGACACCTTGGAAGAGGTTATAGGAATACGTCCGTCAATCGGTTCTTTGAAAGAATACGGAGTTTCATACAAACAAGTTGACTTAAAAGAAGACGGTTCTTTCGATTTTGACGGAATAAGAGAAGCTTTAAACGAAAAAACAAAGCTTGTAACTATTCAGCGTTCAAAAGGTTATCAAACAAGAGAAACTTTCAGTGTTGAAAAAATTGGTAAGCTTATAAAATTTATAAAAGAAATAAAACCCGACGTTATTTGCATGGTTGATAACTGCTACGGAGAATTTGTTGAAACAATTGAGCCGTCTGATGTAGGTGCGGATATGATTGTCGGATCACTTATTAAAAACCCCGGTGGCGGTTTGGCATCAAGTGGCGGTTACATTTGCGGTAAAAAAGAATGTGTTGAGCAATGTGCCTACAGACTTTCAGCTCCGGGCTTGGGACAAGAAGTCGGTGCAAATTTTGGAATTATGCAGTCCTTATATCAAGGCTTTTTCCTTTCCCCTACCGTTGTTGCCGGTGCGGTAAAAGGTGCGATATTTGCAGCCAACGTTTATGAAAAATTGGGCTTTAAGGTTGTTCCCAACGGTACAGAAAGCCGTCACGATATTATTCAAGCCGTTGAGCTTGGTTCGGCTGAAAGAATGATTGCTTTTTGTGAGGGGATTCAAGCGGCTGCGCCCGTCGACAGCTTTATTACGCCTGTTCCGTCAGAAATGCCCGGTTATGACAGCGATGTAATTATGGCCGCAGGTGCATTTATTCAAGGTTCTTCCATTGAGCTTAGTGCAGACGGACCAATCAGAGCCCCTTATGCTGTTTATTTCCAGGGTGGGCTCACTTGGTACCACGCAAAATTGGGAATACTTATGTCGTTACAAAAATTATATGAGAAAAATTTAGTTGATTTGAAAGGAAAATAATTATGTGGTTTATATTCGCCTTAGTCACAATGCTCTTTTGGGGCGGAGCTGACCTTATGTATAAAAAAGGGGCTGTTGAAAGCGATAAATACAGTCACTTAAAAACGTCTATCGCCGTTGGTCTTGTTATGGGCATTCACGCTTTTTGCGTGCTTTTGTTCGGTAACATAAATTATGATTTCAGAAATATCATTGTATATTTGCCTGTATCCATGATGTATATACTTTCAATGACAATAGGATATTTCGGACTTCGTTATCTTGAGCTTTCCATTTCCTCACCTATCCAAAACGCTTCCGGTGCCGTAAGCTGTATTTTGTGCCTTATATTCTTGGGGCAACGTTTGGATATAATTTCAACCTTGGGTGTTATTTTGGTATGCTTGGGAGTAATCGTTTTGGGAATTATCGAAAAGAAAATGAATGATGACCCATTAACGCAAGAAAACAAAAAATATAAAATCGGATTTGTTGCTTTCTTTATGCCAATATTGTATTGTATAATTGATTCATTGGGAACATTTTTCGATGCTTACTATCTTGACGATGTTAGTACTACTCCATTGCTCAACGTAACAGAAAATACGCTTGAAAATGTTGCAAATGTTTCTTACGAGCTTTCATTTTTTATAGTTGCGGTTATACTTTTCATATTTGTGAAATTCATTAAAAAACAGTCATTTAAAATTACCGACCAAAAAGACAGACTTGGAGCCGCTGTTTTGGAAACGGGCGGACAATTTTTCTATGTTTACGCAATGAGCGGAAACGGTGTGATTGCGGCACCTATGATTGCATCTTATTGCATAGTTTCCATTATTCTTTCAAGACTTATTTTGAAAGAAAAGCTTGAAAAAAATCAATATTTTTCCGTACTTTTTGTAATATTAGGTATTCTTATGCTTGGTATTTCCGAAGGACTTGCCGGATAATTTAAAATTTTATGAATATAGTTGAAAAATCCGTTATATTGGACGGAATAGAAATAGGATATACATTAGAGTACAAAAGAGTTAAAAACATAAATTTAAGAATAAAGCAAAACAAACAAATTTATGTTTCCACAAACAGATTTGTTTCTCAAAAAAGAATAGAAGAATTTTTGATTTTAAAAAAAGATTTTATTTTAAATGCTTTAAAGCGTTTTGATGAAAAAAATAAGTTACCGTTAAAACAATATTACACACTTGAAGAACTTAGGACACTTATTTATGATTTTTCAAAGGAAATTCACCCCTATTTTGAAAATTTAGGGGTGAGTTTTCCCGAAATTAAGTTTAAAAAAATGACTTCATGTTGGGGTAGCTGTCATTACAAAAACGGAGTAATTATTTTTAACAAAAAACTTGTTTTTGCACCGATTGAGTGCGTAAAATATGTTGTTTGTCACGAATTTACACACTTTGTCGTCCCAAATCATTCAAAAAAATTTTATGACGAGCTTAATAAAATTTGCCCCAAACACAAAGAATTAAAAAAAGAATTAAATAAAATTTCAATATCAAAACAATAAGGAGAAAAAAGAAAAAATAATGAAAATACAGCTTTCAAGCCATTTTAACTACACAAAATTAATACGCTTCACACTTCCGTCAATTGCAATGATGATTTTTACATCTATATACGGAGTTGTAGATGGATTTTTTGTTTCAAATTATGCAGGAAAAACGCCTTTTGCGGCAGTAAATTTGATTATGCCTTTTCTTATGATTTTGGCAACAGTGGGATTTATGTTCGGAACAGGAGGAACGGCTATTGTGGCAAAAACATTCGGAGAAAAAGACCCGAAAAAAGCAAATGAATATTTTTCACTTTTTACTTATGTTGCTTTCATTTTGGGTGTTATATTGGCGATTTTGGGAATTGTTTTCATAGAGCCAATTGCCAAATTTTTGGGTGCTGAAGGAGAACTTTTGAAAAATTGTATAATATATGCAAGAATTATACTTTCTGCCCTCCCCTTTTACACTCTTCAATTACTTTTCCAAAGCTTTTTTGTAACTGCGGAAAAGCCCGAATTGGGACTTTTTGTAACTGTATTTTCTGGTGTAACAAATATGGTAATGGACGCTGTTTTGGTAATTCTTTTACCACAAGAACATAAGCTTGCGGGAGCGCAATTGCAACAGCATTAAGTCAAGTTGTGGGTGGTGGTGTTCCGCTTATATACTTTTTTTCAAAAAACAGCAGTATATTGAAGCTTGGAAAAACAAAATTTGTTGGAAATGCTATTTTAAAAGCTTGCACAAACGGTTCTTCCGAATTTATGAGCAATATTTCAATGAGCTTGGTAAGTATGCTTTACAATGTTCAGCTTTTGGAATATGCCGGTGAAAATGGGATCGCCGCTTATGGTGTTATGATGTATGTAAGTATGATTTTTTCCGGTGCTTTTATCGGATATTCAATCGGCACTGCTCCTGTAATTGGGTATAATTACGGTTCAAAAAACAATAACGAACTAAAAGGAATTTTGAAAAAAAGCCTTATTATGATTGGAATTTTTGCCGTTATTATGGTAATATGCGCACAGCTTCTTACTAATACTTTGGCAAATATTTTTGTGGGCTATGATGAGCAATTAAAAGCTCTTACAGTATCAGGTTTTCGTATTTTTGCACTTTCCTTTTTATTTATGGGATATGCAATATTTTCTTCCGGCTTTTTCACAGCCTTAAACGACGGACTTACATCTGCATTGATTTCTTTTTTGAGAACACTTGTTTTTCAAATTTCAGCAGTATTGATTTTGCCATATTTCTTCGAAATTAACGGAGTATGGCGGTCAATTGTTGTGGCGGAATTTATGGCGGTTGTGATTTCAACGAAAAAAAATACAATTATTAATAATTTTTAAAAACTGTGAGAATAATAACCTTTATAAGGAAGTGATTTTATGGACCTTATAAAGGTTATTTTAACGTCTCTTTTATCTGTTGTTACAATGTTTATAATCGCAAAAATTTCAGGTCATAAACAGGTGGCGCAGCTTGATTTTTTTGACTACATTAACGGTATTACAGTAGGTTCAATTGCGGCAGAATTGGCAACGGAGCTTGAAGACCCTTGGAAGCCGTTTACGGCAATGATTATTTATATGCTTGTTTCTGTTCTTTTGTCTTTTACTGCTCAAAAATTCCCAAAAACAAGAAAATTTTTAAACGGTACTCCCACAATTATTATGGATAACGGAAAAATTAACAAAAAGAATATGAAAAAAGCAAAATTGGAGCTTTCGGAATTTTTGCTTATGTGCAGACAAGAAGGATATTTTAACTTAAATGACATCGAAACTGCTGTTTTTGAATATAACGGAAAATTAACTGTTCTTCCAAAAAGCACAAAACGCCCAATAGTACCGGAAGATTTGAACATAGCACCGAAAAAAGAAAAAATTAACACTGAAATTATAATGGACGGAAAAATATTGCACGGAAATTTAAAAAAATTGGGACTTGATTTAACATGGCTTGAAAAACAATTGAAAGAACAAAAATATAATAATGCAAATGAAATATATTTGGGAATTTGCGACCAAGACAATAAACTTTCCTTTTTTCCGAAAGAAATATAACATAAGCCATAACCTAAAAACAAAGGTTATGGCTTACTTTTAATTAAATATTACAAAGTTTATCCAAAGTTTCCAAAAAGATTTTCACACCATATTCGTGATTATCCAAATTCCATAATCTGTAAAATTCTTCTTTTATTCTTTCAAGCTCATTTTTATCTTTTTCACCGCAAAGATAACCTGAAATAAATATTGCAAGGTCACAACTGAATTTCATTTGAAAAAGAACTTTTTCGTCTGCTTTTGCATCGTTTAATTCCACTCTTAAAGACTTCATATATTCGTTTACACGTTTAAAGCCTTTAACCATTTGAGGTGTAATGGATTTTTGATCGTGAAAATAGCAAACAAGCTCTGTTCTGTTGAAAAGGGGCATATCTTCAAGCAAATAATAATTTCCCATTCTGTAAGCAATGTCACAAAGTGAAACATCGTTTTGTGTTTTAAAAATATATTTATCAGCATATTTTTTGCAATCGGATACAAGCTTTCTTCTGTCGTTGTGTGAATTTTCCATATTATGGTCTCCGCAATTCCAAGAAACTGCACCACCGTAAACTATTGGAAAATATGTAACACATGGCATTTGATAGTGACCGCCGTCACCCCAATCGGTAAGCAAAAATCCTTCCGCACCGTAATATGCTCCTGTCTCGGCAGCCATTCCGATGTTTAACATTGCGTTGTTAGTACGACCTGTAATACTGCTCCAAGAAGAAGTACCGGGGCAAACATAGTAACGCAAATTTCTTTCCTGCAATCTTCTGCAATTTCTGTCAAAATGCTGTTCTGTTTCATATCCCCATTGCATAACAATTGCATAATCGGGAATATTATCCAATTGTTCCGGATGCTTGAAAACTATGTCGTCGAAAAACATTGGAACAACGTTATATTTTTTATATGCAAGATCGCAAACCTTAACAAGATAATCTGTGTAAGCTTTACCAACACCGATTTTATCGCATTGCTCTTTTGTTTCGTTTGTTCCCAGTTCAAAAGGTTCGTCCATACCTATATTAAATACAGGTGAAGAAAAATCTTCAAAAAGGCCGTCATATATTTTGTCCATAAGCTCCAAAGAACCATCCAAAAACGGATTTAAAGTAGCTGAAGGCTTACCGTCGTTTGTGCTTATGGCGAGTTTTGAAAGTTCGGGCTTTTGCGTCCAAACATACATGTGTCCGAAGCTGTTTTGAACAGGTACAAGACTGATGTAAAGAGATTTACAATATCTGTCAAGCTCTCTTATTTCCTCTCTTGTAAGCGGTTGAGTATCTTTCCAATATTCGGGGAAATTTTTATATTCGTAAACAAAACTTTCCATATAGAGCTGAAGCTGATTGTATTTTAAATTTGCAAGCATATCGCAAAAGTTTTTTAAATATTGAAGTGTAGGCAATTTTCCACGACTGATATCAAGCATAAATCCCCTATTTTCAATATTTGGATAATCGTAAATTTCAAGACTGTTTACAAATCCGTCTTCATTTTGAGAAAGAATTTGCTTTAATGTGGTATATGCTCTGAAAGCGCCTTCAGAAGTTCCGTAATTTACAAGGATACTGCCGGAAGATATGTTAATTTTATATTGTTCTTTTTCCAAAGAAATTTCTTTTTCAAAAATAACGTTTGTATCTCCGTTATTATCATTTTCAAGCTTAAAAAAGCTTTTGATTTCGTCATTGTCGCAAATAAGCTTTATTTTACCGATTTTTATTTTTTCGTCTTTTAAAGTCATTTGTTGCGGTTGTGGAATTATATACATATTGTAAATTCTCCTTATTTTTTATATTTTAAAATTAGTCGTAAATTGGGAATTTAGCGCAAAGCTCCTGAACTTCTTTTGAAGTTTTTTCTTTTGTTCCTTCAAAATCATTGATTGTGTCGGCAATCCATTTTGCAATCAATTTCATTTCAGGCTCTTTAAATCCTCTTGTTGTAACAGCAGGTGTTCCTATTCTGAGACCGCTTGTTACAAATGGACTTTGCGGGTCATTCGGAATTGTATTTTTGTTTGCCGTAATATGTACTTCGTCAAGTCTCTTTTCAAGTTCTTTTCCTGTAATATCGTTTTTAATAAGGTTAAGAAGCATAAGATGATTGTCGGTTCCTCCGGAAACAATATCAACACCGTTTTTCATAAGCTCTTCTGCCAAACAAGATGCATTTTTAACAATTTGTTTTTGATATTCTTTAAATTCGTCTGTAAGTGCTTCACCGAAAGCGACAGCTTTTGCGGCAATGATGTGCATCAAAGGACCACCTTGTATACCGGGGAATATTGCTTTATCGATTTGTTTACCCAATTCCTCTTTACAAAGGATAAGACCGCCTCTCGGACCTCTTAATGTTTTGTGAGTTGTGGTTGTAACAACGTGTGCATATTTAACAGGTGACGGGTGAAGTCCTGCCGCTACAAGACCTGCAATATGTGCCATATCAACAACAAGATATGCACCTACTTCGTCAGCAATTTCTCTGCACTTTTTAAAATCTATAATTCTTGCGTAAGCGCTTGCACCTGCAATAATCAATTTTGGCTTGCATTCAAGGGCAATTCTTCTCATTTCGTCATAATCTATTCTTGCGGTCAAATCGTCAACACCGTAAGGAACAACGTTGAAATATTTTCCCGAAATATTTACGGGTGAACCGTGAGAAAGGTGTCCCCCTTGCTGTAAATTCATTCCCATTACGGTATCACCCGGATTTAAAAGAGCGAAAAATACAGCCAAGTTTGCACTTGCACCACTATGAGGCTGAACATTTGCATATTCCGCACCGAAAAGCTTTTTAGCACGTTCTCTTGCAATATCTTCAACAATATCAACATATTGGCAACCGCCGTAGTAACGTTTTCCCGGGTATCCTTCCGCATATTTGTTTGTAAGTACACCGCCTGCTGCCAAAAGCACAGCTTTTGACACTATATTTTCGGAAGCAATAAGCTCGATGTTGTGCTGTTGTCTTTTAAGCTCCAAATCGCAAGCATTAGCTACCTCTTGATCGTAATTTTTAAGTTCTTCAAAAAAGTTCATAGTTACCTCCCGATATAATTAAATTGTTATACTCTTATTTTATCAAAAAGAAGCCAAAAAGTCAATATATTTTACAAATTTACGTAAAATTCTTACAGTTTTGTAACAAAGGTTGACATTGGAGCGTTTTTCTGTTATAATTTTATATGAAAATATAAAGAAAAGGAGAATTTTAATGAAAAAATTACTTACGATTATTTTGGCGTTATCCATGGTTGCATCAATGTCGGCCTGTGGTAACAAAAAAACAACCGCAGATGATGAAAAAAACAATAACACCAAAATAGAAGAAAAAATTGAAAAGGAAGAACAGAAAGAAAAAGAAGAAAAGACTGACGACAAAAAAGATGTTTCCGAAAAGAAAGAAGAAGTAAAAAAGGAAAACGACAAAAAAACGGAAACTAAAAAAGAGGAAGTTAAGAAAGAAGAAAACAAAAAAGTTGAACCCACAACTTCCGAAAAAACAGACAACAAACAAAATAACACAACAACGGTTACAAAACCCGAAACCAAACCGGAAGTAAAACCTGATCCAAAACCAACAACACCGGAAGTTAAAGTTGATGTTCCTGCTTCAAAGCCGGAAGTAAAACCGGAAACAAAACCCGAGACCAAGCCCGAAAGCAAGCCAACAACAAGCACAACTGTTGGAAATACATTACTTGCGGCATTTAAATCGAAAGCAAGCACAGAAAACGATGTTGTGAAAATTGCAAGCGCTCTTGTTACAAACCCAATTATCGAATTTGGCGGTGATGCGGTTGAAGTTGAACCGGGTCTTTTAACGGGATTCAGAAACAACAAAATTACAGGATTTAAAAAAGGGGCTCAATTCGGTCCCGTTATCGGAACAATTCCTTTTGTTGGGTATGTTTTTGAACTTGAAGACGGTGCTGATACAGCTGCATTTATTTCAAACTTAAGAAGCAGTGCAAATTTAAGATGGAATGTTTGTACGGAAGCTGAAGAAATGATTACTGGAAGCTCCGGCAACAAAGTATTTTTCGTTATGTGCAGAAAAAGCTTTGACGAAGAAGAATAAGAAAAAATTAAGAGAAAAAAAACGGACGTGGCATTTTTACGTCCGTTTTTTAAAAAGAAAGGATTTTAAAATTATGCTTTTTTCAAGTATACCGTTTTTATATTATTTTTTACCTGCGGTTTTAATTTTATACTTTATTGCACCGAAATTTTTAAAAAACACGGTTCTTTTGCTTTCAAGCTTGTTTTTTTACGGTTGGGGCGAGCCTAAATATGTGTTTTTAATGGTAGGAACAATTTTTGTCGGATATATTTCGGGAATTTTAATTGGAAAATTCAAAAAAAGCTTTGTTTCAAAAATTATTTTGACAATTACAGCTGTCCTATTTTTGGGAGCGTTGGGATATTTTAAATATGCAGACTTTTTTATTGAAAATTTTAACCGATTAACAGGTCTATCCACTCCCCTTTTGCAAATTGCTTTACCTATCGGAATAAGCTTTTACACTTTCCAGATTTTAAGCTATACAATAGATGTTTACAGAGGTGACGTTGAGGCACAAAAAAATCCTATTATATTGGGAACTTATGTTGCTCTTTTTCCACAGCTTATTGCAGGTCCAATTGTTCGCTACAAGGACGTTGAAGCACAGCTTATCAAACGAACACACAGCTTTGAAAAGGCTTATGAAGGAATAAAAAGATTTACAATCGGATTTGGTAAAAAAATCATTCTTGCCAACACTTTAGGCGAGCTTTGTGATGTTTTTAATTCTTCAAACGAAAAATCCGTTGTATTCTTTTGGATTTTTGCCGTTGCCTATTCACTTCAAGTTTATTTCGATTTTTCGGGATATTCCGATATGGCAATCGGTTTGGGAAAAATATTCGGTTTTGAATTTTTGGAAAATTTCAACTATCCCTTTATATCAAAAAGCATAACGGAATTTTGGAGAAGATGGCACATTTCTTTGGGAAGCTGGTTCAGAGACTACGTTTATATTCCTTTGGGAGGAAACCGCTATGGTAAATTAAGACAACTTTTCAATATTTTTGTTGTTTGGTTTTTAACGGGATTTTGGCATGGTGCGGAATGGAACTTTATAATTTGGGGACTTTATTTTGCTGTATTTTTAACTGTTGAAAAATTTTTCTTATCGGAAAAGTTGAAAAAATCAAAAATTATAAGCCATATTTATGTATTGTTTTTAACTTTGATAAGCTTTGTAATTTTTAGTGCAAACGACTTAACAAGTGCATTGAATTACGTCGGAGGACTTTTCGGCTCTCAAAATTTACCTGCAATTTCAACAGAAACAATCTATTATTTAAAATCCTACGGTATCGTAATTTTGCTTGGTATAATATGTGCTACACCGATTTTTAAAAATATTAAAAATTCCCTTACCGACAAAAAATATATTTCAAGTATCATAAATATTGCGGAAATTCCCGTTATGATTTTTATAATGGTTGCTTGCACAGCATACCTTGTTGACGGTTCCTTTAATCCGTTTTTATATTTCAGATTTTAAACAGGAGGTACAGATAAATGAAAAATTTAAAAAGCAAAATCGGTGTTATTCTTTTTGCCGGAATGTTATTTTCAGCATCTGCAATATGTGTTTTAAAAACACCTGCTGAAAGTTCTTCAAGTGAAAGACGTCCGTTGGCACAATTTCCCGAAATATCAAAGGAAATTATTTTTTCGGGAGAATTTATGAGTAATTTTGAAGAATACACCACAGACCAATTTCCAAAGCGTGATTTTTTAAGAGGTATTAAGGCTAATTTTTCACAAAACATACTTTTAAAAAGTGACAATAACGGGCTTTTCAAAACTCAAGGACATATTTCAAAAATAGAATATCCGAAAAATCCCGAAATGATTGAATACGCTCAAGAAAAATTTCGTTATATTTACGACAATTATTTAAAGGGCAATAACGAAAATATTTACTTTTCCGTAATTCCCGACAAAAGTATTCTTTTAGCGGAAAAAAGCGGACATCTTGCAATTGACTATAAAGATTTTGTTAATGATTTTACAAAAGGAATGGAATATGCAAAATTTATTGATATTGCTCCCCTTTTAACAATTGACGATTACTATAAAACAGATTCGCATTGGAAACAGGAAAACATCGTTAAAATAGCTCAAAAGCTTACAAAAGAAATGGGTGGTACGCTTAATAACGATTTTATAAAAAACACTCTTAACACACCTTTTTACGGTGTTTATGCAGGTCAATCAGCACTCAACGTTGAGCCTGACGAAATCAATTATCTTACAAATGATGCAATAGACAATTGCACTGTAAAATCTTATGCAAGCGGAATGGCTAAAAAAAGCGTTATTTACAATTTTGACAAAGCAGAGGGACAAGACCCATACGAATTTTTTATGTCGGGAAGTGAACCGCTTTTAACAATTGAAAACGAAAATGCAAATTCAAACAAAGAATTAATTATTTTCAGAGATTCATTCGGTAGCAGTTTATCGCCACTTTTCACAGAAGCTTACAAAAAAATTACCGTTGTTGACATAAGATATTTGCAAAGTAAATATTTGGGAAGCTTTATTGATTTTAATAATCAAGATGTACTCTTTATTTACAGCACAACTTTGTTAAATAACAGCACTGCATTAAGATAAAAAAGTATTAAAAAAAGCACAAAGAAAAATGCAACGGCTATAAAAGCACGTTGCATTTTTCAGTAGTAAGTTAAAATATATAAATTATTGATGATGAGCTTATTTTGTAATTGTTACTGTTTGAGCTTCTTCATTCCATTCAACTTTTGCTCCAAGTTCTTCGGAAATAAAGCGAATTGGTGTGTATGTTCTGTCATTTTCGATAAATGCAGGGCTGTCAATTGTTTTTTCTTCGCCGTTTACCAAAACTTTATCAGAACCGATTGTGATAACAATTGTAATATCATCTTTTGTGATTGTAACCTGTTGCAATTCTTCTTTCCATTCAACTTTAGCACCAAGGCTTTCAGCAACAAAACGAGCCGGTAACATTGTGCGGTTGTTTCTGATTATTGGAGCAACATCATTTGCTTTTGTTTCACCAAATACAGTTGCAGATGTTTTTCCGATTGTAAGAACGATTGCATTTTTGTATACTACAGGTTCGGGAGCTTTTTCACCTGTTACCCATTTAGCATAAAGCGTGAAATCTGATTTTACTCTTGTTGCAAAGTCATATTTCTTTGTGCAATTTTTGTCTGTATACCAACCGTCAAAAGTATATCCTGCTTTTGTAGGAGCTGTTGGCTCTTTAACTTTTGTGCTTCTTGCAACACTTGCAGATTCAACTTCACTTCCACCGTTTGTTTCAAAGTTTACAATGAATTTTGTTGTTGTAATTCCGCCACCTGATGATGAAGGAACATAGATTTCTTTCCATAAAGCATAAACAGTTGTGTTTTTAGTAAGCTTAACGGTTGAAACTGCATTTTTCAAAGCTTCGTCAGAATACCAACCAATAAATGCGTATCCGCTTCTTGATGGTATATAGCTTGACAAATTAACGTTTGTATCTTTTGCAAACATTTTGTTTTCAATGCCCAAACCACCGTTTAATTCAAATGTAAGTGCGTAAGCTTCTGTTTTTTCATCTCCGAGGTATATACCTGTATTTTCGTTTTCGTCTTTCAAAACAGTTTCAGCAACAAGAGCTGAAGTTTCATCGATTTTTACGTTTGCACCGTTTTTAAGAATTAAGTCATAACCGGGAACGTTATCTTCTTCATTTTCAGCTTCAATTCCAACTGAACCCAAAGCTTTAACAACTGTGTTGTCTTTCAATTCAAGGCTAATATCATAAGTATTTTTTATACCGTTTTCAAAACCTTTAACGCTAATTTTGGAATTTGAAATTGAACCGTAAACATTTCTGAAAGCATTGTCAACAAGGTTGTCCCCTGTTGTTGTAGCTGTAACATTGGAATCTTTCATTTCAATAGTACAGTTTGCAAAAACTCTTACAGGGTCTGTTAAAGTAAAATTACAGTTATTTATAACAAATTTTGAATTATTTCCTGGTTCATTACCTTTCAAAACACCGCCTTCAAGACGTCCGTCATTTGTAAGGTTAAAGTTACATTCTTTAAGTGTAACCGTTGTAAGATTTGATGTTGCATTGGCATAAATTACACCAAAAGCTGAAAAATAATTTTCACCTTTAAAATTAACTTTTTCAAAAGTTACATTTTTTCCGTCAATCACTTCAAATATAGCATTAACAGCATCGGTTGCTGTGCCGTAACCTGTCAAATCAAGTGTACCATTTTTGAAAATTAAATCTTTATTGATAACTACAGTTTTCGCCGGTACAGCATCTTTCATAAGAATAACATTTCCGAGAAGGTCAATTGTATCACCGTCTGTTGCAGCATTCACAGCTTCTGTAAATGATTGATAATATATATCACCGACTTTTGCAACAAATGATGATATAAGATTTGCACTTTCGTCTTCTGCTTTAGTGTTTGTTACAGAAACAGTTGCATTAGGTGCTTTTATAACTTTAGCATTTTCGCCGAGAACAATATTTTTATCTTTTGAATTTTTGATTGTTACATTTGAACCATCTTCAAAAATCACACATTCGGAATTATCGTTTTCAATAGCTATATCAACATTATTGATTTCCAAAGTTCCTGCAATTGTTGCACCTGAATTTCTAAAAGCAGATTTTGTGTTGTTTTCCAATGATATTTTAGATGTATTGTCAAGGTATACATTGTTTACTTCAACAAAACCTCTTGCATAATCGGAAATTGTAACTGTAGAGTTAATAATATTTACATTCGATGCAATATTTATAAAACTACCTTCACCTGAATTTTCGTCGTTTGTAGGTGCTGAAGATTCAATTATATTTTCCGGGTCAGTAATATTAAAAGTTGAATTTTTAATATTTACATTAAGTTGTTTTTTATTCCAAGCTGTAATAATAGCAAAACCTCTGTGACTCTGAGCATTGAAAGTAACATTTTCAAAATTCATTGTTCTTTCGGCACTTTCGGTTTGTGCCAAAAATACACCTGTACCTGCTCTTTCGCCTGCAATAATTGTACCATTTTTAAAAGTTACGTTATAAAACTGGTTATCACCATTTAATTTTAATGTTTTTTCATTCAAATCGAAAGTTACATCTGCATTAAACGGTAAATTTTCAATTGCGGTTTTTTCAACATCTGCGGTTAATTTGATTGTGTCGCCATCTTTTACAGTTTTTGAAGCATTTTCCAAATCTTCGATAGTAGCAACTTCAATGATATTCCCCTCATCTGCAAAAGCAGTAAAACTAATTGTTGTGATGAGCATTGCAACAGTTAAAATGCAAGCTAAGATTCTTTTTGTTTTCATAGAATCAATCCTTTCTCTTTTTAAATTTTTACCCAAATTTGGGCATACGTTTTATTTAACATAAAGATAAATGCACTACCTCTCCTTCCCATAATCTAATTTGATGCAACATAATCGGTATTATG
>CAYPIJ010000012.1:18186-23225 GCA_964410755.1 uncultured Oscillospiraceae bacterium
ACATAATCGGTATTATGTGACAAAAAAATTATTAACTTTATGTAGCTTATAACCATATTATAGCACCAATGTAATAATTTGTCAATATTTTTTTGAAAAAATTGTGAACTTTTTATTTTTGAGCCAAACAGGCGTATATTTATTAAGCCAATGAACGAGATTTTTTTCATTGGTTTGTTTGCGTTATAAATTTTAAAAACAGCATTACTGTTTTTTTGAAAAAGCTATGTACTTTTTTCGATAATACAACATAATACCGATTATGTGGTAATTTTTATTTTATCCGTATTTTACGGCACTTTTGAGGTGTTTGGATTTTCAAAATCAAAAAAATGCTGTTATTTTTTTAGCTCAGCCATCACAAAAAAGCAAACCTAAATTTTGAATTTGTTGTCTATGAATTTCACCATTTTCCATTGTGTAAATTCTTGTGGTGTTTATGCTGGAATGACCCAAAATATCGGCAAGACGAACCACATCTTTTTGAATTGTATAGAAAGTTCTTGCAAAAAGATGCCTCAAATTATGGGGAAAAACTTTTTCTTTTGCCACGTTTGCAACCTTGCACAAGGATTTCAACATTTTCCAAATATTCGACCTATCCAACGGTTTTCCGTTTCTTGAAATAAACACACTTCCGCTTTTGATTTTTTCTTTTGAAATGTATTTTTTAAGCATCATACAAAGATTTTTTGGTAAAATTACAACTCTGATTTTCCCTTTTAAATTTATTGACGCACGGCAAGAATGAATTGCGGAAACGGTAATATATTTCAATTCGGAAACTCTTATACCGCACGAACAAATTGTTTGCATAATAAAATAAAGCTTATTATTGCCCTTTTCCTTTGCAGCTTTCAAAAGACGCTCGTATTCCTCTTTCGTAAGTTCTTTTTCGTCAGGTAGAAAAAGCTGTTTTTGAATTTTCAAGGTTTTGATTTTTAAATCATAAGCTTTTTTATATTCAAAAAATGCGTTCAAAGAAGAAATCATTGAATTAACACTTTTCGGTGCATAATTTTCTTTAATATGCTCCTTATATTCCAATACTGTCTTCTTGTTAAGTTCTTTGTCTTTGCACCAAAAAGCAAACGCCTTAACATCTCGAATATATTTTTCAACTGTTATACTGCTTTTTTCTTCTTCAATCAAATGCTCTTTGAAAGCAAAAATTTCATTGCTATTAATTTTTTTCATTTCAATCTTCCTTTCCATATTGTTTCGTTTATTTTACCACATATCCTTAAAAATATGCAATATTTTTCCAATATGGATTTTTCCGCACAAAAAAAGAACCACCATTACAAAATTTATAACAGCAGTTCCTATATTATTTTTATCTTCAAGTTTAATTTTATAAATTACGTAAAAGTGGTTTTAAAATATTTACCAAAATTACAGATAAGACAATTCCGAAAATTCCTTGAATGCAATTTCCGAGAACTCCCGCAAGTGCAGGTGCAATTTGTCCGGAAATAAAAATCCACTCAAAAAGAAAATAACCGCCAATCATTATAATTTCGGAAACAAAAGCACTTAAAATATAAAACAAAGTTTTGTTTTCAGCCTTCGATTTTGAAATTATTATGCTTGCAACCAATGCCATAAATGCTTTAATTATGAATGTTGCGGGGACGTATGCCATATAGCCGAACAAAAGATCGGAAAGCATTGAACCGACACCTGCGGCAAACATACCGTACCATGGTCCCAAAAGCCAAGCTGAACACAAAACCATACAATCACCGAGATTTACATATCCGCCCAAAGGAGTTCTTATCTGTATAACCATAGTTGCGATACAAGTAAGTGCTGTAAAAAGAGCGCATAATACCATTTTTTTCACATCTGTTGTCTTCATAATTATCTTCTCCTTTTGTTTTATATTTTTATGTAAATTTATTGACTATATAATTTCTTGAATACCGTTATTTACAAATTTATAAATTTCGGAAACATTATTTTTAAAATATTCACACACCGCCATAGCATTTTCACGTTTTGGAACAAGAATATTCACTCCGAATTGTTCGTATGAATTTTCCAAAACCTTCACACTGACAAGAAATTCGTTTCTTTCGGGAGTGAAATCCACAACAACATCTGTAATGGGCATTTCACTTTTTAATTGTTGTTCCACGCTTTTATCTATTCTCTTTCGCAAAACCATAGGAACTTTACTTTCAAAAAACGCAAGATCTTCTTTCCCCGATTTTGTAATTCTGTAGTAGTGCATTCCGTTTTCCACAAAACCATAAAGCTCGCCTACTTTTACAAGCTCATGGATATTGAATTGCAAGTCAAAAAAATTAATTTCGTTATATTCCGTAACAAATTTTGTAAGCATCGAATTTGTAAGCGGTTTTTTATATGCTCTTACCGCATACAAAATCATAAGCTTTACAATTAACGGATTTTCATACATTTTTTCGTAAGGTATCATTTATTTATCGTTCCTTTCTCATAATATATTGTTTGGGAGGGACACCGACAATGTGTCTAAAAGTGCGAATAAAATGGGAATAATCATTAAAACCGCATTTTTCGCAAGTTTCTTTTACATCATAACCTTCACTCAAAAACTTTTTCGCTTCCGCAATTCGCCTTACAATAATGTAATTGATAACCGTAGTTCCCGTTTGTTTTTTGAAAATTCTGCAAAGGTGATTTTTTGAAACGTAATGGATTGAAGAAATTTCGTCCAAACTAATATCTTCAAGCATGTGTTCATTTATATATTCCACAACACTGTGAACGAGGTTGTTTTCGCTGTACGGTACACCTGTGTTACCGCTTGCCGACATCATAAGATAACGGTTTGCGTAAAGCAAAGCTTTAACAGCATTTATGCTCGATAAAACGTCATCTCCGTATTGACCGACTGTTCGCATACTTTCAAAAAGATTAATAAGCTTTTTTGCTTGTTCTTCCGTTAAAGAAGCTTTTCTGTTAATGTTTTTTCTGTCGTAAAAGCAAGCTGACAAATCGGTTTTGCTTGTGGAATTAAGAAGTGAAAACTGTGGATGAACTTTGAAAACATAGCGTTTGCAAAAGTTGTTTTCATTATCCATAAGCTTATGTATTTCAAATTGATTAACAGCAAAAAGGTCATATTTGTTTGCATCGAAAACACTGTCGCCTATTAAAAATTTTTGATTGTCGGACAAACAAAGAAAAATTTCGCAACAGTCATGAATGTGCATTTCCTTAACCTGTTCTTCCTTGTCGGAATAAAAAACTGCATAAGATTTCGTTGAAACACATTCTTCCGTTCCCTCTTGAACACTATCTGTAAAAAATTTAGGCATAAAAACCACCTCTTTTTATTTTTGTTATACTTATTTCTTGCCATTAGGCAATTGATTAAATTAAAATCCAAACCAGCTTGAAATTATTATACCACAAATTGTGCTAAAAATCAATAAAAAAATGTAAAAAAGAAAACGTATTTCCAACAAAATTAAATATATGTTAATTTATTTTTTTGGTAATCTTTTACTCTAAAAAAAGTAGGTTAAAAAGTAAACAGCATACAAAAAAGAGGACACAAGCCCTCTTTTTTATTAAGATTTTATTTTCTCATTTCAAGTGCTTTTTTAATAAGTTCAACTGTACCGTCAATTCCGAATACTCCACTGTCGATACACAAATCGTAAGTAGAAGCCACACCCCATTTTTGGTCGGTGTAATAGCTGTAATATTTTGCTCTTCTTTTATCGATACTTTTTATGTGTGATTCAAGTTTTTCAAAAGGAACATCTTCAACAATGTCTTTCTTCCTTTGAATTCTGCTTTCCATATCGGACTTAACAAAAACTTTGAAAAGTCTCGGATTGTCTTTCAAAACGTAATCCGCCGCTCTGCCTATTATAATACAGCTTTTTTCTTTTTCGGCTATTTCTTCGATAGCGTGCGACTGTGCTATAAAAATTTTATCCGACATAGGCATTTCGTACATATCGAAAAGAGAATTTGCATTATAGAGAAAACCGGGAGATTTTTCTTCGTAAAATTCAACCGCACCTTCTCCGCACTGTATCTTTTCGGCAACAAAGCTGATAAGCTCTTTATCAAAAACTTTAATTCCTAGTTCCTCGGAAAGCTTTAAGCCAACTTCCCTGCCACCACTTCCAAACTGTCTGCCGATTGTAATAATAACGTCTTTCATAATCTTCACTTAAGTCAAATTTGACTTTCTCCTTTCTTTATGAAGTATATTTTTGTCTCTATATACATTATACACAAAAAAAGTTGATTTGTAAAGAGTTTTTTGCTATTTTATTACAATTTTTTCAAATTTCTCACTTTTCGTACAATTCAACACTGTCACAACCGTCAATTTCCATAAAATTAACCTTAATTATTTCGTGTCTTGCTGTCGGAACGTTTTTTCCAACATAATCCGCACGAATGGGAAGCTCACGATGTCCCCTGTCTATCATTACGGCAAGCTGAATTTTGGAAGGACGTCCGTAAGTCATAATAGCTTCAAGGGCACATCTTACGGTTCTTCCCGTATATATAACATCATCTGTAAGAATAACAGTTTTTCCGGTAATATCAAAATCAATATCACTTTCGTCTTTTACATTATCTTTATTTGCGTTTTTTTCCTTTAAATCGTCACGATACATCGTAATATCCAAAGTACCGACTTTAATTTTCTTATTTTCGATTTTAGATATTTCCTCACAAAGTCTGTTGGCAAGAGGTAAGCCCCTTGTTTTTATTCCCACAAGGCAAATATCTTCGGCATTTTCATTTTTTTCCACAATTTGATGAGCAATACGCACTATGGATTTATGAAGAGTATTTTCATCAAATAAAACAGCTTTAATTTCCATTTTTTCTTACCTACACTATTTTGACAATTCAACAATTGCATCTTTTATAATATCATAACTTTTGTTAAGTTCATTTTTTGTAAGATGCTCATTTGCAACGTGGCAACCGCTTTCGCAATCGGGAAACATAATTCCAAATGCAACGGTATTTTTGAAAGCTTTGGCATAAGTTCCGCCACCCATTGAAACAGGTTC
>CAYPIJ010000013.1:0-22950 GCA_964410755.1 uncultured Oscillospiraceae bacterium
CCACGAAAAGCCTTTTGACGGAGTAAACGGAAGCGGAAAGCATAATAACTGGTCTATGGCAACGGATACGGGCGTAAATCTTTTGTCACCGGGAGAAACCCCTTATGAAAATGCACAATTTTTGCTTTTCCTTTGTGCCGTAATAAAGGCTGTTGACGATTATCAGGATTTATTGCGTATTTCCGTTGCAACAGCGGGGAACGATCACAGACTTGGCGCAAACGAAGCACCTCCTGCAGTTGTATCTATGTTTTTGGGTGATGAACTTAACGCTGTTTTGGAAGCAATTGAAAAAGATTTACCCTATATTGGTACCGAAAAAACTCAAATGAAATTGGGTGTTGATGTTTTACCGAAATTCAACCGTGATACTACAGACAGAAACAGAACCTCACCTTTTGCATTTACGGGAAATAAGTTTGAATTCAGAATGCTCGGTTCTTCCAACAGTATTGCTTGTGCAAATATTATGCTTAATACAGCAGTTGCACAGAGTCTTAAAATTTATGCGGACAGATTGGAAAATGCAAAAGATTTTGAAAGTTCGCTTCACGAAATGATAAAGAAAACAATTAAAGACCATAAGCGTATTATCTTTAACGGTAACGGATATGACGACAGCTGGATTGAAGAAGCAACAAAAGTGAGAGGTCTTACAAATTACAGAACAACCCCCGATGCAATTCCTCATCTTTTGGATAAGAAAAATGTTGAAATGCTCACAAGTCATAAGGTATTTTCGCAAGCCGAACTTAAATCGCGTTGTGAAATTACTTTTGATAATTATTGTAAAACCGTTTTGATTGAAGCCAACACTATGGTACAAATGGTGAAAAAGGAAATTCTTCCCGCAATTTCGGAATATACTTCCTTTGTTTCAACAACAATAAATAACAAAAAATCGGCTGACGTGGGAAGTCTTTGTATATATGAAAGCGAAATATTGAAAAAACTTTCCGTTTCGGAAGATGAAATTTACATAAAATGCAACGAGCTTGAAGATATAACGAAAAAAGTAAGCAAAGTTGCGGATATTGAAGAAAAATCTTATATGATAAGAGACGAACTTTTGGAAAAAATGAGCGAGGTACGTTCACTTTGCGATGAAGCCGAAACAAATGTTTCCGAAAAATATTGGCCGTTTCCGACTTACGGCGAACTGCTTTTCGGAGTAAGATAATTTTTAAATTTTTAGAAAGAAGATGATTTTAATGGAATTTTCAATGATAGTGGGTTGATAGTGTAATTGAAACTGCGAAAAAAGTTCTTTACACAGATCATATAGGTGACGGAAAAATATTTGTTTATGATGTTGAAAATGCAGTTAAGGTGCGTACCGGAGAAGAAGGCTATGACTCACTTTAAGATGTGGAATAAAAGAAAAAGGAGAAAAAAGTATGTGTTCGATTATGGGTTATTGCGGAAAAACCGCCGATATTGATAAATTTAAAATAGGATTTTCAAAAACAATTTCAAGAGGTCCCGATTGTTCAAAAATTATAAGCACGGGAAACGGATATTTGGGTTTTCACAGGCTTGCGATAATGGGACTTGACAATTCGGGAATGCAACCGTTTTTTTTAGACGGAAATTACGTTGTTTGCAACGGTGAAATTTACGGCTTTGAAAATATGAAAAATAAGCTTTCAAAAAAATATATTTTTAAAAGTAATTCCGATTGTGAAATTCTTCTTCCGTTGTACAATGAATACGGTGTAAATATGTTTTCAATGCTTGATGCGGAATTTGCCTGTATTATATACGATAAAAAATCCAATGATTATATTGCCGCAAGAGACCCAATCGGAATACGACCGCTTTATTACGGTTATGATGGAAACGGAGTGATAATTTTTGCCAGTGAGCCCAAAAATCTTGTCGGACTTACCGACAAAATTATGCCTTTTCCTCCCGGTCATTACTATAAAAGCGGAAAATTTGTTTGTTATTGCGACATTACAAAAGTTGAAGATGTTATAAATGACGATATTGAAAAAATTTGCGAAAATATTCATGATAAGCTTGTAAAAGGCGTTGAAAAACGGCTTGTTGCCGATGCAAAAGTCGGATTTCTTCTTTCGGGAGGACTTGATTCTTCGCTTGTTTGTTCCATTGCTTCAAAAAAATCAAAGGTACCTATAAAAACATTTGCAATCGGTATGAGTGAGGATGCAATCGATTTAAAATATGCAAAAGAGGTTGCAGATTACATAAAAAGCGATCATCAAGAAATTATAATTACAAAAGAAGATGTGCTTTCTTCGTTGGAAAATGTAATTTATATTTTGGGAACTTACGATATTACCACAATAAGAGCAAGCATCGGTATGTATCTTATATGTAAAGCAATTCATGAAAAAACAGACATAAGAGTTCTTTTGACAGGTGAAATTTCGGACGAACTTTTTGGATATAAATACACCGATTTTGCTCCCAATTCAAAAGAATTTCAAAAAGAAAGCGAAAAAAGAATACGGGAGCTTAATATGTACGATGTTTTGAGAGCGGACCGTTGTATCAGTGTAAATTCTTTGGAAGCAAGAGTTCCTTTCGGGGATTTGGATTTTGTTAAATATGTAATGGCGATAAATCCCGAAATGAAAATGAATAAGTACAACAAAGGGAAATATCTTTTAAGATATGCCTTTGAAAAAAGGGATTACTTGCCAAAAAATATTTTATATCGTGAAAAAGCCGCTTTTTCCGATGCGGTAGGTCATTCTATGGTTGATTACATAAAGGAATATGCAAACAGTTATTATACCGATAAGGAATATGAAGCAAAAATTCAAAAATATACCCATGCAAAGCCTTTTACAAAAGAATCTCTTTTATATCGTGAAATTTTTGAAAAATACTATCCCAATCAAAGTGAAATGATTGTTGATTTTTGGATGCCTAATAAAAATTGGAAGGGCTGTGATGTGGACGACCCTTCAGCAAGGGTTTTGTCAAACTATGGTGACAGCGGAAAATAAAATTTTCTTATTACAAAAATTTTTATAATATTGACAAACCATTATTTATGTGATATAATATAGGAAATAAAATTCACATAATAGGGGAGTGTTAATATGAAATCTGTGGAATTTTACAGAGAGTGTGGATATGAAGATGTTGGTTATATGCCACCTAAATTGACAAGTGAAGAAGAATATCCTTGTTATATTGAAGAGGAAGTAAAAGAAAAAGCAAAGGAAATACAAAAGCATCAAAACGAGCATACTGTAACTTTTGCATTTATGACGGATATACATTATGCGTCAAACCATAATCACGTAATACGTTTTAAGCGTACTATGAATGCATACAGAGAACTTGCTAAAATTGTTAGTATAGATAAGCTGATTATGGGCGGTGATTATACCAACGAGGGCTGTAAAGAATATAAAGAAAATACGTTTCGTGAATTAAGAGCTTTGATAGGACAGCATGATTATTTTCCGGTTAACGGTAATCACGATGATGGCAGTATTTGGGATAAAGCATACATAAAAAACGATAAATCCGTAAATCATCTTAATCATTCGGAATTGTATAAGCTTTTTTATAATCATTTGCCAAAATGCGGTGCCGAATTTGATGAGAAAAATCATTCGCTTTACTATATGTATAATGATAAGATTTCAAAAATCAGATATGTATTTTTAAATTGCGGAGATATTCCATACGTTCTTGACGAAAACGGATTGCTTAAATACAGAGGGCAGGATATATTTACTTTGTCGCAAGCTCAATCCGATTGGCTTGCGAATACTGCTTTGAAATTTGACGAGGATGGTTGGAGTGTACTTTTTGTCACACATTCAATTTTAATTCCGCCAAAATACGAAAATCCCGGTATTTTACATGAAAATATGGAACTTTTAAAACGTATGATAATTGCTTACAATAAAGGTGAGGATTATTGTGATACAGTGGGAAAAGACGAATTGAAAGTTTGTGCCGATTATAAATTTTCCGATTATAAAAGAGGCAATGTTATAGGCTTTTTTGTAGGCGATTACCATTATGATGAAATTTATTATTATGATAATATTCCGATTATACTTACGGGGAATTCTGTTATGTACGATAAAGACCCACACGCAGAAAAGAGAACCAACGGAACAAAAGATGAGCTTTTGTTTGATGTTGTAACGATAGACAAAAACGAAAGAAAAATATTTGTTACAAGAATAGGTGCCGGAAAAAACAGAGAAACAAAATATTGATTTTTTAATTAAAAAGCATACTGCTAAAAATGAACAGATTACCAATTTGTTAGATTTTGGTGTCGGTTCACATTAACGGTATGCTTTTTTATTTTATTTAATTTTGGCGTTATTCATTTTTTCTTTTACTTTTCTTAAATGCTCCGGTATTTCGTCAATTGACATATTTTGAACAATTTCTGTTGTACCGTGCTTTTTTGCCGTTTCGTAATACCAGCATTTGTAATCTAAAGTATCCAAAATATTTTGAAGTTCTTCCATTTGTTCCAAAACCTTTTTACGCTGATTTTGAAAAAGCTCCAATCTTTCGTTTATTGTTTCATCGCCTTTAAAAGACAAATCTATATAGTTTTTTATGTCTTTTATGGAAAGTCCCGATTTTTTTAAGCATTCCACAATGTAAAGCCATCTGAAATCTTGTTCTTTAAAAACTCTTATACCTCCGTCCGAGCGCTCAACAAAGGGAAGTAAGCCCTCTTTGTCATAATATCGTAAAGTTGACGGATTAAGATTCATTATTTTTGCGACTTCTCCTACAGTATATACCATAATTTTTCATCTCCAAAAAAATTTTAAAAAATTTTCAAAAAACACTTGACTTAAAGTTTACTTCAAGTTGTATAATGTTATTGAACTTTAAGATAAGTATAACATAAAGTTTAAAAAATGTCAAGGAGAAAAATGAAATGAGTAAGAAAGTATTAATTTTATCCGGTAGCCCCAGAAAAGGTGGTAATTCGGATATTTTGTGCGATGAATTTATGAAAGGTGCAACAGAAAGGGGAAACATTGTTGAAAAAATAAGAGTTTCCGAAAAAAATATTAAGCCTTGTTCGGCTTGTTATTTTTGCAGAGACAACGGTGGAAAATGTGTACATAAGGACGATATGGCTGAAATTTTGCAAAAAATGATTGATGCCGATGTTTTGGTGCTTGCAAGTCCTGTGTATTTTTATTCCGTCGATGCCCAATTGAAAGCACTTATCGACAGAACCGTTGCGAGATGGCTTGAAGTTAAAAATAAGGAATTTTATTACATTGTAACCATGGCAGATGAAGAATTATCTTCGGCAGATACAACTCTTGCCTGTTTCAGAGGCTATGCCGATTGCGTTTCCGGAGCAAAAGAAATGGGGGTAATTATCGGAAACGGTGTTTATACAAAAGAAGAAATTAAAAATACAAATAAATTAAAAGAAGCTTATGAAATGGGACTTAATGTATAGGAGGAAGAAAAAATGGAATATGTAACATTAAAAAACAAACTAAAAATGCCTATGCTCGGATACGGAGTATATCAGGTAACAAAAGAAGAATGCGAGCGTTGTGTTTTGGACGCATTGAGCGTAGGTTATCGCTTAATAGATACGGCACAAAGTTATTTTAACGAAGAAGAAGTGGGGAATGCAATTGTAAAATCTCAAATTCCCAGAAATGAAATTTTCTTGACTTCAAAGGTTTGGGTAGAGCATTACGGATATGACGAATGCAGAAAATCGGTTTTGAAATCTATGGAAAAATTGAAAACAGATTATATCGACCTTATGCTTTTGCACCAACCTTTTAACGATGTTTACGGTGCGTGGAGAGCGTTGGAGGATTTATATGAAGAAGGGAAGCTGAAAGCAATCGGAATTTCCAATTTTTATCCCGACCGTATGGTGGATATTGCTTCATTTTCCAAAATTCCCCCAATGGTAAATCAAATTGAAATTCACCCTCATAATCAGCAAAAAATTGCAAAAGAATGGAACGAAAAATACGATGTACAGCTTGAAGCTTGGGCACCTTTCGGAGAGGGCAGAGGAAATATGTTTTCGTTGCCAGAGCTTAAAGAAATAGCGGATAAATACAATAAATCTGTTGCACAAATTATTTTAAGATGGCATTTACAAAGAAATATTGTTGTTATTCCGAAATCAACTCATATTGAAAGAATGAAAGAAAATTTCGATGTTTTCGATTTTGAACTTTCAAATGAAGATATGAATAAAATTGCCTCTCTTGATAAAAACGAAAGTGCATTTTTTTCCCATTCCGACCCGAATATGGTAGAATGGTTTGTAAATATGGTTGAAGAAAGAAAAAACAAATAGTAAAATTCACAATTTTTTCGATTTATACTATTGACAAAAATATAAAAATAGTGTATAATTCTAAAAAAGGCAATGGCGTCTTTCGTATTTTTATGGGGTAGCTGTGTGCATTTTTAAGAAATAAATTTAATTTTGTAAAAGGCAAAGACGTCTTTAATGTAAGTATTTACGTTAGAGGTGTCTTTATTTTTTTGTAAAAATTAAAGAAAAAGAATAAGAAGATAAGAGGTAAAAATTATGGAAAAGAAAAATAAATTGTATGAAGGAAAAGCAAAAAAAGTATTTGAAACCGATAATTCTCAATTGCTTATAGTATCCTACAAGGATGATGCAACGGCTTTTAACGGTCTTAAAAAAGGAACAATTTCAGGTAAAGGAATAATTAATAACCAAATGAGTAATATGCTTATGGAGAAGCTTGAAAAATACGGTGTGCCAACACATTTTGTAAAGGAGCTTTCCGAAAGGGAAACAGTTGTTAAAAAAGTTAAAATTGTTCCTTTGGAGGTAATAGTAAGAAACATTGCGGCAGGCTCCTTTTCAAAACGTTACGGAGTTGAGGAAGGTACTGTTTTGAAATTTCCGACAGTTGAATTTTCTTATAAAAACGACGACTTGGGCGACCCTTTAATAAATGACGACCATGCCGTTGCAATAGGAATTGCCACAAGAGAAGAAATTCAAACAATTAAAAATTATGCTTTAAAGGTAAATGAATTTTTAAAAGATTTTTGGAAAGAGCGTGATGTTACTTTAGTTGATTTTAAGCTTGAATTTGGAAAAACATTTGACGGCACTATAATTTTGGCGGACGAAATAAGCCCCGACACTTCCAGACTTTGGGATACTTTAACAGGTGAAAAACTTGACAAGGACAGATTCAGAAGAGATTTGGGAAACGTTTCGGAAGCTTACGTTGAAGTTATGAAAAGAGCAAATGAAGATAAATAAATCGGAGGATAAAAAAGTGGAAAAAATACTTGTTTTGGATTTTGGCGGTCAGTACAATCAGCTTATCGCAAGAAGAATAAGAGAGCATCACGTTTTCGCACAGATAAGAGCTTACAATAAAATAAGCATTGAAGAAATAAAAAAAGAAAATTACAAGGGTATCGTTTTTACAGGCGGACCAAACAGCGTTTATGACGAAAAGTCCCCTCATTACGACCCTGAAATTTTAAATATCGGTGTGCCTGTTTTGGGAATATGCTACGGAGATCAGCTTATGGCTTATATGGCGGGCGGCGAAGTAAAAAGTGCAGAAAACAGCAGTGAATACGGAAATACCTCATTAAAGCTTTCAAAAAGCCTTCTTTTTAAAGATATTCCCGAAGAAATACAGTGCTTTATGAGCCATACAGACTTTATTTCAGCCTTGCCGAAAGGCTTTAAAGTAATTGCAAAAACAGACAAATGTCCCCTTGCGGGAATGGAAGACAGTAATAGAAATTTGTACGGTGTTCAATTTCACCCGGAGGTTACCCATACCGATTACGGAAAGCAAATATTCAAAAATTTTCTTTTTGAAATTTGTAATTGTAGCGGTGATTGGAAAATGGAAGATTTTGTTAATAATTCCGTTTTGAAATATAAAAATACTTTAAAAGACAAAAAAGTTCTTCTTGCACTTTCCGGCGGTGTGGATTCTTCAGTTGCAGCGGTTCTTCTCAATCGTGCAATAGGTCAAAATCTTACTTGTGTTTTTGTGGACCACGGACTTTTGAGAAAAGACGAGGGTGATTTTGTTGAAAATACATTCAAAAATAAATTCGGACTTAATTTAATAAGAGTAAACGCAAAAGACAGTTTTTTAAAAAAACTTTCAGGTATAACAGAACCGGAGAAAAAACGAAAAATAATAGGTGAAGAATTTATAAGAGTTTTTGAAGACGAAGCAAAGAAAATCGGTAAGGTTGACGTTTTGGTACAAGGCACAATTTATCCCGATGTTATTGAAAGCGGAAAAGGTGATTCCGCAGTAATAAAAAGTCACCACAATGTGGGAGGACTTCCCGATGTAATTTCTTTTGAAGAAATTATCGAGCCTTTAAGAGATTTATTTAAAGATGAGGTACGTGAAGTGGGAGAGCAGCTTGGCATTCCTTATGAGCTTGTTTGGAGACAACCGTTTCCGGGTCCCGGCTTGGCAGTAAGAATAATCGGAGAAATAACAGAAGAAAAGCTTGAAATCTTAAAGTCCGCAGATGCAATTTTCCGTGAAGAAATAAAAAACGGTAATTTGGAAAAAGAAACAAACCAATATTTTGCCGTTTTAACAGATTTAAGAAGTGTTGGAGTTATGGGCGATTCCAGAACTTACGGCTATACCGTGGCTTTGCGAGCTGTTACAACCGACGATTTTATGACGGCTCAATGGTCAAGATTACCTTATGATGTTTTGGAAAAAGCTTCAAGCCGTATTACAAATGAGGTAAGCGGAATTTCAAGAGTTGTTTACGATATAACTTCAAAACCGCCTGCTACGGTGGAATGGGAGTAATGGGAGTGTGTTAAAATATGACAAAATATATTTTTGTAACCGGTGGCGTTGTTTCCGGCTTGGGTAAAGGTATAACGGCAGCATCTTTGGGCAGACTTTTGAAAGCAAGAGGTTTAAAGGTTGCCGCTCAAAAGCTTGACCCTTACATTAACGTTGACCCCGGTACAATGAGCCCCTATCAGCATGGTGAAGTTTACGTTACCGAAGACGGAGCGGAAACCGATCTTGATTTGGGACATTACGAAAGATTTATTGACGAAAATTTAAATAAATATTCCAATCTTACAACAGGTAAGGTTTATTGGAACGTGTTAAACAAGGAACGCAGAGGAGAATATTTGGGCTCTACCGTTCAGGTTATACCTCATATTACAAACGAAATTAAAGAATTTGTCTACAGTGTCGGAAAAAAGACAAATGCAGATGTTGTGATTACGGAAATAGGAGGTACTATCGGAGATATTGAATCTCAACCCTTTTTAGAAGCGGTAAGACAAATTTCACTTGAAGTCGGAAGAGAAAACAGCCTTTTTATTCATGTTACTCTTGTTCTGTTTTTAAAGGGCTCAAACGAGCATAAATCGAAACCAACTCAACATTCCGTAAAAGAATTACAGGGAATGGGCATTAACCCCAATATTGTTGTTTTACGATGTGACGAACCCCTTGAAGAATCGATTTTTAAAAAGATTTCTCTTTTTTGCAATATAAAGCCCGATTGCGTAATAGAAAATATAACATTGCCCAATCTGTACGAAGCACCTCTTATGCTTGAAAAATCCGATTTTTCACAGGTTGTGTGTCGTGAATTGAATATAAATACAAAAAAGCCCGATTTAACCGAATGGGAAAATATGGTAAAACGTATTAAAGAAAGAAAAAACAACGTAACAATAGCTTTGGTTGGAAAATATGTGGGACTTCACGATGCATACCTTTCGGTAGCCGAAGCCTTGCGTCATGCAGGTTACTGCAACAACACTCATGTTGATATAAAATGGATTGATTCGGAAGAAATCACAGAAAAAAATCAAAAAGCTGTGTTAGGCGGTGCAGACGGAATTATAGTTCCGGGAGGTTTTGGAAACAGAGGTATTGAGGGAATGGTACTTTCCGTAAAATATGCAAGGGAAAACAATATTCCTTATTTCGGTATATGTTTGGGAATGCAAATTGCGGTTATTGAATATGCAAGAAATGTATGTGACATAAAAGATGCAAATTCAGGTGAATTTGACGAGCAATGTAAAAACAAGGTTATAAATTTCATACCGGGGCAAAATGACGAAATAGACAAGGGCGGTACTTTAAGGCTTGGAGCATATCCATGCAAAATTTCCGACGGTACAACCATGGAAAAATGCTATAAAGAAAATTTAATTTCGGAAAGACACCGTCACCGTTATGAATTTAATAACGAATACAGAGATATTTTAACAAAAAACGGTCTTACAATAAGCGGTGTATCTCCCGATAATAAGCTTGTTGAAACGGTTGAGCTTACAAACAGAGATTTTTATGTGGGTGTTCAGTTTCACCCCGAATTTAAAAGCAGACCGAACAAACCGCATCCGCTTTTTTTAGGATTTGTAAAAGCAGCATCGGAAAGGAGCAAAAACAAATGAGTATTCACGAGGAATGCGGAGTTTTTGGAGTATATTCCCAAAACAGGCAAAATGTAGCCGATTTTGTTTATTACGGCTTGTATGCTTTACAGCACAGAGGACAAGAAGCTTGCGGAATTGCAGTTAATGATGACGGACTTTTCTATTCACATAAAGATGTGGGGCTTGTGGGTGAGGTTTTCAATTCTTACGAGCTGAAAAAATTTCCGCTGGGGACTATGGCTGTAGGTCACGTGCGTTACGGAACTACAGGCGATTCAAGCAGGAAAAATTGTCAACCCATAGAAGTAAATCACCAAAAAGGAAGAATGGCTATTGCACATAACGGTAATTTATCCAACGCTTATGAGCTTAGAAATGCTCTTGAGCTTTCGGGGGCAATTTTCCACACAACAACAGACACCGAAACTATTGCATATATTGTAACAAAAGAACGCTTAAAATCAAAATCCATTGAAGAAGCCATAAGCAAAAGTATGAATATTATTGACGGTGCGTATTCGCTTGTTGTTATGTCTCCCTCAAAGCTTATTGCTTGCAGAGACCCTTACGGATTTCGACCGCTTTGCTACGGAAAAACAATTGACGGTATTTATGTTGTGGCATCGGAAAGTTGTGCTTTAAGCAGTGTGGGAGCTAAATTTATAAGAGATATTTTGCCGGGTGAAATACTTATTTTTTCCAAAAACGGTATAATTTCAAGAAAAGAGCATTGTAATAAAAAGGACAAAAAAACATGTATATTTGAATATATCTACTTTGCTCGACCTGATTCCGTAATAGATAATATATCCGTTCACAATTCCAGAAAAAAAGCCGGTGAAATTCTTGCACAGTGTTATCCCACAGATGCCGATGTGGTAATCGGCGTTCCCGATTCGGGACTTGATTCCGCTTTGGGATTTTCACAAAAATCGGGTATTCCTTATGGTATCGGTTTAATAAAAAATAAGTATATCGGCAGAACTTTTATTTCACCCGGGCAAAAAACAAGAGTCGATAAGGTTAGAATAAAATTAAGTGCCGTTTCGGAAACGGTAAAAGGAAAAAGAGTTGTTCTCTTGGACGATTCCATTGTTCGAGGCACAACAATTGCACGAATTGTAAGAATTTTAAGAGAAGCGGGTGCAAAAGAAATTCATATAAGAATTTCTTCTCCGAAATTTCTTTTTCCTTGCTATTACGGTACGGATATAGATTCAAAGGAAAATTTAATAGCTTGCAAATATACCACAAAAGAAATTTCCGATATGGTAGGTGCGGACAGCTTGGGATTTTTTCCTAAAGAAAAATTGAGTGAGCTTGTATGCGGAAACGATTTTTGCAAAGCTTGCTTTGACGGCGAATATCCTACTGCCGTAACAGAAAATATTCCGAAAAACAAATTCGAACAAAAAATATCCGAGGCAGGTGTAAAACAGTGAAAAATCAATATGACAGAAAAATAATTTTGGAAAACGGAGAGGAATATAGAGGCTTTTCGTTCGGTGATACCTCCGATAAGGTTTGCGAGGTTGTTTTTAATACGTCAATGGTTGGCTATCAAGAAATTTTGTCCGATCCGTCATATACATATCAGGCAGTTGTAATGACATATCCGTTAATAGGAAATTACGGAATTTGCAGTGAAGATTTTGAATCTCAAAATCCCACAATAGGCGCATTTATAGTAAGAGAATACAACGCTTCACCTTCAAATTTCAGAAGTGAAGAAACTTTGGACAACGTTATGAAGCGTTTTAAAATTCCCGGTATTTACGGAATAGATACCAGAAAGCTAACTCGTTTAATTCGTAATTTCGGAAGTCAAAAATTGCTTATAACAGGGATAGATACCACGCTTAAAGAAGGACTTGAAATATTGAAAAATACATCAATTCCAAAGGATGCCGTTTCAAAGGTAAGCAGGAAAAATATAAGCTTTTATCCGGAAGAAAATAAAGATTTTCATGTTGTTGCCATAGATTGCGGAATGAAAACAAATATTTTGCGTTCTTTAAACAAAAGAAAATGCTCGGTTACTGTTGTTCCGTGGAATACAAGCAGTGAGGAAATAGAAAAAATGAAGCCAGACGGAATTTTTGTTTCCAACGGACCGGGAGATCCCACAGATGTTTTTGAAATTACAAAAACAATAAATGCTCTCAAAGGAAAATATCCTATTTTCGGTATTTGCTTGGGGCATCAGCTTATTGCACTTTCATACGGAGCAAAAACATACAAATTGAAATTCGGTCACAGAGGCGGAAATCACCCCGTGAAAAATCTGAAAAACGGAAAAATAGAAATTACGTCTCAAAATCATTCCTATGCCGTTGAAAAAAAATCTTTGGAAAATACCGAACTTGAAATTACCCATATAAATATTTTGGATAACACCGTAGAGGGCTTGGAATGTGAAAAGGATAAGGTTTTTTGCGTTCAATATCATCCCGAAAGTGCTCCAGGTCCTCAGGACAGCGGATATTTGTTCGATGAATTTATAAAGCTTATGAAAGGAAATGAAGAAAATGCCTAAAAGACAAGATATAAATAAAATCCTTGTAATAGGTTCCGGCCCCATTGTTATAGGGCAGGCTGCTGAATTTGACTATGCGGGAACTCAAGCCTGCTTGGCTTTGAAAGAAGAAGGCTATAAGGTTATTTTGTGTAATTCCAATCCTGCAACAATTATGACTGATACAACGGTGGCCGATAAAGTTTATATGGAACCTTTAACACTTGAATATTTGGCTAAAATTATAAGGCGAGAACGTCCTGATGCAATTTTGCCCGGTATAGGCGGTCAAACAGGGTTAAATCTTGCTATGCAACTTGAAAAAAAGGGAATTTTAAAAGAATGCAGAACAGAGCTTTTGGGAACCGACGGAAAAAGCATTGAAAAAGCGGAAGACAGAGAGCTTTTTAAAGAGCTGTGTGCTTCCTTGGACGAACCTGTTTTGCCGTCGGATATTGCCAATTCCGTTGAAGAGGGCATAAAGGTTGCAAAAAAAATAGGTTATCCGGTTGTTTTGCGTCCTGCCTTTACATTGGGCGGAACAGGTGGCGGTTTTGCGGAAAATGAAGAAGAATTTTTAAATATCATAAAAAATGCACTTTATTTGTCTCCGGTACATCAAGTGCTTATAGAAAAAAGCATAAAGGGTTATAAGGAAATAGAATATGAAGTTATACGAGATTCAAACGACACAGCAATTGCAATATGCAATATGGAAAATTTAGATCCTGTTGGTATTCATACAGGGGATTCTGTTGTTGTTTGCCCATCTCAAACTTTAACAAACAAGGAATATCAAATGCTTAGAGACAGTGCGCTTAAAATTATACGAGCTTTAAAAATTGAGGGTGGCTGTAACGTTCAATTTGCACTTGACCCCAATTCCTTTAATTATTATCTTATAGAAGTAAACCCCAGAGTTTCACGTTCCTCGGCACTTGCTTCAAAAGCCAGCGGTTATCCCATTGCAAGGGTTTCGGCGAAAATCGGTGTAGGTATGACATTGGACGAAATTCACCTTGCAAATACTCCTGCATCTTTTGAACCGTCTTTGGACTATGTGGTTACAAAAATGCCACGTTTTCCTTTCGATAAATTTACTCAAGCGGAAAATACTTTGGGAACGCAAATGAAAGCTACGGGCGAGGTAATGTCCGTTGGAAGAAGCTTTGAAGAAAGCTTGCTTAAAGCCGTTCGCTCTCTTGAAATAGGATTGTACCATATTCATTCAAAAAAATTTGATAATATGGATAACGGCACACTTTTTAATTACATAAAAGAGGGCACTGATGACAGAATTTATGCAGTTGCACAGCTTTTAAGAAATGATGTTTCTGTTTTTGATATTTGTAAAATTACAAAAATAGATAAATTTTTCATTGAAAAATTGAAAAATATTACTGATGAAGAAAAAATCTTGAAAAATTCGGTTGACGATATTTCTGAATTGAAAAAAGCAAAATCAATGGGCTTTTCCGATAAAGAAATCGCACATATTTGGAAAAAGCGTGAAAAAGATATTTTTGAAATACGAAAAAAAGAAAATATTTTTCCCGTTTATAAAATGATTGACACCTGTGCATCGGAATTTGAAAGCTATGTGCCGTATTTTTATTCTTCCTATGAGAAGGAAAACGAGTCGATAGTATCCGAAAAAGAAAAAATAATAGTTTTAGGCTCCGGTCCTATTAGAATAGGGCAGGGGGTTGAATTTGATTATTCCGCCGTTCATGCAGTTAAAACAATAAAGGCTTACGGTTATGAAGCAATTATTATAAACAATAACCCGGAAACGGTTTCAACGGATTATACCACAAGCGATAAGTTGTATTTTGAGCCACTTACACAGGAGGACGTTATGAATATTATAGAGCTTGAAAAGCCTAAAGGCGTTATAGTGACTTTGGGTGGACAAACTGCCGTAAATCTTGCAAATCCGCTTTATGAAAGAGGCGTTAATATAATCGGTACAAGCTGTGAAGCAATAGATAAAGCTGAAGACAGAGATTTGTTTGAAAAGCTTTTGAAAGAGCTTAATATTCCGCAACCAAAAGGAAAAGCCGTTACAGATATTGCAGACGGAATAAAAAGTGCAAAAGAAATAGGCTTTCCCGTTCTTGTACGTCCGAGCTTTGTTTTGGGAGGTCGTGCAATGCAGATTGTGGCAAAAGAAGAAGATTTAAAAGCATATTTGAAAACAGCTGTGGAAATAGATAAGGATAAGCCTGTTTTGGTGGATAAATACATACGAGGAAAAGAGCTTGAGGTTGATGCCGTTTGTGACGGAATAGATGTATTTGTACCAGGAATTACCGAGCTTGTTGAAAGAACCGGTGTTCATTCGGGAGACTCGATAAGTGTATATCCAACCTACAGCGTAAGCGAAAACGTGAAACGTACTATTTTGGAATATACAAAAAAATTAGGCTTGGGAATAGGCATTGTCGGACTTTTCAATATTCAATTCATTGTTGACGAAAAGGAAAATGTATATATAATCGAGGTAAATCCCCGTTCATCAAGAACAGTTCCGTTCCTTTCAAAAGCAACGGGCTATCCTTTGGCAGATATTGCAACGCTTGTTATTTTGGGTAAAAGCTTGAAAGAGCAGGGAATAACTGAAATTTATCCCAAAGAAAAGGAAAAATATTATGTAAAAGCACCTGCATTTTCTTTTTCAAAATTAAACGGTATGGATTCATATCTTTCCCCAGAAATGAAATCCACAGGTGAAGCAATAGGCTATGATAAAAAGCTTTCAAGAGCTATGTATAAGGCACTTTGCGCTTCCGGCCTTAAACTTCAAAATTACGGAACTGTAGTTGTAAGTTTGGCAGACGAAGACAAGGAAGAAGCACTGCCTTTGGTAAAACGTTTTTACGATATGGGCTTTAATATTGAAGCTACAATCGGTACAGCGGAATTTTTGAAAAAACACAACATAAAAACAAGGATTTTAAGAAAGCTTTCTGAGGGTAGCACAGAAATAACAGATGCTATTCGTGAGGGATATGTAAGCTATGTAATATGCACTCGTGCCGTACTTTCCGGTGTTCACTATCAAGACGGAGTTGCGATAAGAAAAACGGCAACTCAAAACAATATTACAATGTTTACATCTTTGGATACCGTAAAGGTACTTTTGGACGTTTTGGAAGAAATTACAATAGGTATATCCCCCATAAACGAATAAAAAATACAGGAAAATAAAAAAAGGAGAATGAAAATTATGCACTTTACAAAAATGCACGGTTTGGGGAACGATTATTTGTATGTTTTCGGTGAAGTTCCCGATAATATAAAGGAGCTGTCTAAAAAAATGTCGGACAGGAATTTTGGGGCCGGCTCTGACGGAATGATATATATTTCACCGTCTATGGTGGCCGATTTTAAAATGAGAATTTTCAATGCTGACGGAAGTGAAGCAAAAATGTGCGGTAACGGTATTCGTTGCGTTGGAAAATATGTTTATGATAAAGGTTACACAGATAAAACAACATTAAAAATAGAAACACTTTCCGGAATAAAAACTCTCAATCTTCAAATTTTAAACGGAAAAGTAAAAACAGTTTCCGTAAATATGGGAAAAGCTATAGTTATGGAAGAAATGAAACTTAATATCGACAATGAAGACATAGTTTTAACTCCTGTCTCAACGGGGAATCCTCATGGAGTAATTGTGGTTTCCGATATTGAAAAAGCACCGCTTTACACGTTGGGAAAAAAAATTGAGCATCACAGTGCTTTTCCCGATGGTGTAAACGTTGAATTTGTTCAAATTTTGGAACCCGATAAATTGAGAATGAGAGTATGGGAAAGAGGCAGTGGTGTTACAATGGCTTGCGGAACGGGAGCATGTGCAACCGTAGTTGCTTGTATAAATAACGGATTTTGTTCTTTTGACGATACCGTTTCCGTTATTTTGGACGGCGGAATTTTAAAAATTACAGTAAAATCGGACTATTCTGTTACCATGACAGGACCGGCGGCGTTTATATATGAAGGAGAAACATTATAATGATTACACCAAACAAAAATTATCAAAATTTAAAAGATTCATATTTGTTTTACAATATTGCTCAAAAAACAAAAAAATATCTTGAAAATAATCCCGATAAATATCTTTACAGAATGGGAATAGGCGATGTTTCATTGCCACTTTGCAATGAAGTTATAAAAGCTTTGCACAGTGCTGTTGACGACCAATCACAAAAAAACACTTTTCACGGTTATATGCCCGAATGTGGAGATAAAAACTTAAAAAAGAAAATTTCCGAATACTATAAAAAACGTGGTGTTATACTTTCGGAAGATGAAGTATTTGTTTCAAGCGGAGCAAGTGATGAACTTGGTGATATGTTGGACTTATTCGATAAAAGTTCAAAAGCTCTTGTTATTGAGCCTGCATATCCTGCTTATGTTGACGCCAACATTATGGCAGGAAGAGAAATTATTCACTTAAATTCGGGAAAAGAAAACGGCTTTTTGCCTTTGCCAGATAAAAGCATAATAGCGGATATTATTTATCTTTGTTCTCCAAACAATCCCACAGGTGCGGTTTACGATAAGGAAAAACTGCAAAAATGGGTTGATTATGCCAATGAAAACGGAAGTATAATTCTTTTTGACGGTGCTTATGAGGCATTTATCGAGGACGAAAATTTACCGCACAGTATTTTTGAAATAAAAGGCGCAAAAACTTGTGCCATAGAAATATGCTCGCTTTCAAAAACTGCCGGTTTTACAGGTACAAGACTTGGTTATACCGTTATTCCGAAAGCTTTGGAAAGACAAAATATGAATTTTAACGATATGTGGGTAAGAAACAGAACAACAAAAACCAACGGAGTTTCCTATATTATACAAAAGGGCGGAGAAGCTGTATTTTCCACTGAGGGACAAAAGCAAATTCACGATAATATTAAAATTTACAAAAACAATGCAAAAATTTTAACAGACGCACTTGATAAAATAGGCCTTTGGTACTGCGGAGGAAAAAATGCACCTTATATATGGCTAAAATGCCCCGATAATATGAGCAGTTGGGAGTTTTTTGATTATCTTTTAAACGAAATTCAGGTTGTGGGAACACCGGGAGAAGGTTTTGGAAAATGCGGAGAGGGGTATTTCAGATTTTCCACTTTCGGAAGTACGGAAGATACTCTCGAAGCTTCAAAACGTTTGGTTAAATTGCTCGGAAAAGAAAAAAATAATTGAAAAACTTCATATTTTAAGCAAACACAAAAAGAAAAGGTATAGTAAAATACTAAAATAAAAGTCATAAACACTAAATTTGGCGCTTATGACTTTTTTATTGTGCAAATTAATCTCTGAAAAATTCAAGTACCTTATCGTCAGATTCGGGTAAGCCTTCATGACCGTAATCGTGATAGATGAGTACATCTTTTTTGCAAGTCATATTGTTGTAAATTGCAAATTGTGTTGATGGAGGGCAAACGTTATCCATAAGACCGGTGAACATAAGCGTTTGTGCTTTAATTCTCGGTGCAAGGTGATGTAAATCAATGTAGCCCAATTTTGTGAAAATTTCGTTTTCTCTTAAATGGTTCGGATCAAAGTATCTGAAATGTGTTTTTAATTCTGCGTAAGCTCTTTCTGCCATATCCATTTCCCAAACACGTTTGTAATCGGAAAGAAATGGATATATGGTTAAAGCTTTTCTTATATACGGAGAAAGTGCGGCACATGCAACCGTAAGTGCACCGCCTTGACTTCCGCCTGTGGCATAAATACGTTTTTTGTCGATAATATCCATATTATAAACGATTTTTGCAAGCTGTGCAGTATCGAGAAATACTTGTCTGAAAAAAAGATTTTCAGGTTCCTTATCTTCCAAGCCTCTTACTATATGACCGTTTAATGTATTTCCCAAAGTGTGCGTATTGTCTTCGCTTTCGCCTGCTTGTCCTCTTACGTCAAGGGCAAAAACAGCATATCCCTCACCGCTGAATTTAAGTAAATTGGAAAAATCGGGTGCTTTACCGCTGTAACCATGAAATATTAATATTGCGGGTAAATTTCCGTTGTGTTTTTTTGGTAATGCGTATTTACAATGTATTCTTGCATCATGTACACCTGTGAAATATAAATCATAACATGCTGAATTTATACCTTGAAATTTTGCTTCTTTAATTTCAAGTTTTGAATCGGTGTTTTCCATTTCTTCTATGGCTTTGTCCCAATATTCTTCAAAATCTGCAGGTTTTGGGTTAATTCCTTTGTATTTTTTAAGCTCTTCCAAGCTCATATCAATAAGTGGCATTTTTGTTCTCCTTTTAAAATATAAAATTTATAAATATTCTATCATAAGAAAAAGGTATTGTCAAGAAAAATGTGGAAATTAGTTATATTTTTTCTTAACCATACCTTAAATTCTCAATTTATTTCAATAAGTCAGCCAAAGTTATTCCGCAAAAATAGTCAGTCGATAATTTGTAAAAATTTTCCCACATTGAAAGTGTTTTACATTCCTTTGCTCTCGGGCAAGTGTTTTCTTCGCATTCAAGACAGGAAACAGGGGCAAGGTTTCCTTCGGTAAGCTTTAATATTTCTCCAACCGTGTATTCGTTTGGCTGCCTTGAAAGCTTATATCCGCCACCTTTTCCGTGAAGCCCCTCAACAAGCTTATTTTTTGAAAGGGCAGGCATAATTTTTTCAATGTATTTTAGCGAAAGCCCTTGCCTTTGTGCAACGGATTTCATGGGAATGTAACCTTCTTCTTTGTGTTCTGCCAAATCAAGCATAACTCTTACTGCGTATCTTCCTCTTGTGGAAATCATCATATTTTTACCTCTTTTTTTAGCTGAAAAGTTCTGTGGATAAATATCTGTCGCCTGTGTCGGGAAGAAGTGCAACAATTGTTTTTCCTGTGTTTTCTTCACGTTTTGCAAGCTCAATTGATGCCCATAATGATGCACCTGAAGATATTCCCACCAAAACGCCTTCTTTTTTGCCTATAAGTCTGCCTGCTTCAAAAGCATCTTCGTTTTCAACCGCAATTATCTCGTCATAAATTTTTGTATCCAAAACGTCCGGAACAAAACCTGCACCTATTCCTTGAATTTTGTGCGGTCCTGCTGTTCCTTTTGATAAAACAGGTGAGGAGGACGGTTCAACGGCGACAATTTTGATATTTTCGTTTTGCTCTTTCAAATATTTTCCAACTCCCGTTATAGTTCCGCCTGTACCGACACCGGCAACGAATATATCAACCTTTCCGTCAGTGTCTTTGTAAATTTCAGGTCCTGTTGTTTCAATGTGGGCTTGTGGATTTGACGGATTTACAAATTGCCCTGGAATAAAGCTGTCGGGAATTTCTTTAGCCAATTCGTTTGCCTTTTCAATGGCACCTTTCATTCCTTTGCTTCCCTCTGTCAAAACAAGCTCCGCACCGTATGCTTTCATAAGCTGTCTGCGTTCGACGGACATAGTTTCGGGCATAACAATAATTATGCGATAGCCTCTTGAAGCGGCGATTAAACTAAGTCCGATTCCCGTATTTCCCGATGTTGGCTCGATTATAACGGAATTTTCTTTCAAAACACCGCTTTTTTCTGCATCGTCAATCATTTTTTTTGCAATTCTGTCCTTTACCGAGCCTGCCGGATTAAAATATTCAAGCTTTGCCAATATTTTTGCTTTTAAATTAAGCTCTTTTTCAATGTGTGTAAGCTCCAAAAGGGGAGTATTGCCGATAAGCTGGTCGGCTGATGTATAAATGTTACTCATTTTTTATCTTCCTTTCTTAACCTCGTTAAATGCATTTTCCAAATCGTTTATAATGTCGTCAATATGCTCCGTTCCGATTGAAAGACGGATAGTGTTCGGTTTAATATTTTGGCTTTTCAGTTCTTCCTCGTTCAACTGGCTGTGTGTTGTTGTTGCCGGGTGAATAACAAGGCTTTTCATATCTGCAACGTTAGCCAAAAGCGAAAAAATATTCAAGCTGTCAATAAATTTGTGTGCTTCTTTTACGCCACCCTTAATTTCAAAGGTGAAAATTGAACCGCCACCGTTTGGAAAATATTTTTTGTAAAGCTCGTTGTCGGGGTGCTGGGGAAGTGAGGGGTGATTTACTTTTTCAACAAGTGGGTGACCGGAAAGGTAATAAATAACCTTTTTGGTATTTTCAGCATGACGTTCCAATCTTAACGAAAGCGTTTCCGTTCCTTGCAAAAGCAAAAAAGCGGCAAACGGTGAAATCGTTGCACCTGTATCTCTTAAAAGCACGGCACGAATATATGTTACAAATGCGGCTTTTCCCGCAGCTTTTGTAAACGCTACTCCATGATAACTTGGGTTTGGCTTTGAAATTGCAGGGTACTTGTCGGAAGATGACCAGTCAAAATTTCCCGAATCCACAATAATTCCGCCTAAAGTCGTTCCGTGACCGCCTATAAATTTCGTAGCGGAATGAACAACAATGTCTGCACCGTGCTCAATAGGTCTTATAAGATACGGTGTTCCGAAAGTGTTATCTACAACAAGGGGAATATTGTGCTTGTGTGCCAATTTCGCAAGCTCGTCAATGTCGGGAATGTCGCAGTTGGGGTTTCCCAATGTTTCAATATATATTGCTCTTGTGTCCTCTTCAATGGCTTTTTCAACCTCGTTAAGGTCGTGTATATTTACAAATGTTGCTCTTATTCCGAAATTTGGCAAAGTATGTGCAAGAAGATTGTAGCTTCCACCGTAAATTGTTTCTTGGGAAACTATGTGACCGCCGTTTTGTGCCAACGCTTGCAATGTGTATGTTATTGCCGCAGCTCCCGAAGCAAGTGCAAGTCCCGCAACGCCACCTTCCAAAGATGCTATACGCTTTTCAAATACATCTTGCGTTGAATTTGTCAATCTGCCGTATATGTTGCCTGCATCGCTAAGTCCAAATCTTGCGGCTGCGTGCTCGCAATCGTGAAATACATAAGATGTTGTTGCATAAATGGGTACTGCACGGGCATCTGTTGCTATGTCCGGTGTTTCTTGTCCAACGTGGAGCTGTCTTGTTTCAAATTTGTAGTTATTCATAAAAAATTACTTCCTTTCGATTATATGATATTTTTATTTGATTTTGAATTTAAAAATAACAACATCACATTCGTCCGAATCTGTAATTTTCTCTGAGAAGATTGATAAAATAGTTTGTCATTCTCGTTTCTCACTTTCTTTACATACCTTTTTGGTAGGTTGAAAATATTATAACACACATTACCTATCTTGTCAAGGGGTAAATGGGAAAAAATTGAAATTTTTTTAAATTTTTTGTAAAAATCCCAATAATTATGTAAATAAATTCCAAAAAATACTTTACTTTTTAAAAATATTGTGCTATACTGATTATGCTACACTCAAAATTGAATAATTTACTTACAAACTTGGAAAGTACGTTTCAAGGAGATGTTCGCTATGTAAAAAGCGTGTTCTCTGATTATCTTTTTGACACGTACATCAAGTACTATTTTTGTAAGTTTTATAAGAGTGTAGCAACCTTATTGTCAGAGTATGCGTTTTTCGGTGCATAACTCTAAAATAGGGTTGTGCACTTTTTTTATTTACTGGATTTTTATTAAAAGTGAAATATATTTTGACGGAAAATTCGGAGGGATTTTGTTATGGATAGTTCGTAGGAAAATTTTGAAAACATTTAATAATTCAAAAAGAAAAAGGAAAATCAAGTCTTTACAAAAGCTTTACAGAACAAACAATTATTTTAATATTAGCATAGATTTTGATGATATGGATATAGATGGTCAAACATGGCTATGAAATTACTGTAAGGCGCATGATGACGGCAAAAAGCATTATTATATTGATTCAGTTGAAATACTGTAGACAAGCGAAACAAATGGCGGCTACACATATTTATATTTAACCTGCACATATAAAAATGACGGAAATATGCCGAAAAACACAACTTTAACTCCGTTTGATTTGGTATTTGATGTATCGGAAAGTGCAACGGCAAACGAAAAATTAACGATTGAATTTGTAAATGACGAAA
>CAYPIJ010000014.1:0-22680 GCA_964410755.1 uncultured Oscillospiraceae bacterium
GTTTTTATGTCTGAAAAAATGAGGAAAACAAGCATGGAAGAAAAAATTTGTTATATATATCAATCCCCTTTCAACAAAAAGCTTATCGACTTTCACATGTGCGGTGTTACTTATCCGGACAAAAACTATTCCATTTCAAGACCAAATTCCACCATAAATTGCATTGAATATGTGGAAAAAGGTTGCGGAACAATTACGGTTGACGGCAAAGAAACAAAAGTAAAAGAGGGCGATGCATATTTTTTGCAAAAAGGGCAAAATCAATATTATTATTCCGACTCCCAAGATCCCTGGAAAAAATATTTTGTTAATATTTCAGGTCACCTTTTCGATAAATTAACCGAGGGCTACAAGCTTAACGGTCACATTTATTATAAAAACTTGAACATAAAAAACGAACTTAAAGAAATTATAAGTCTTTCCGAAAAAGGAACAGCGGACAACACGGAAAAAATAATTTGCATTATAACGAAAATTTTCCATAAAATGGCGAAAAGCTTAAAAAGTGAAAAAAGCAAAAACGATGTTGCGGAAAAAATGAGGTCTTTTTTGGATATGAAAATAACAGAAAGCTTCAATCTTAACGAACTTTGTGCCTATATGTTTCTTTCCGAATCACAAATAATAAGAATTTTCAAAAATTTTTACGGTGTCACGCCTTATTCTTATTTTATGGAAAAGAAGCATAATTTGGCAAAAAATATGCTTCTTAACACAAATCTTTCCGTAAAACAAATTGCTTGCGAACTGCATTATACAGACGAATATTATTTTTCCAATGCATTCAAAAAAAAGGAAGGAATTTCTCCACGGCTTTTTCGCAATCAACACTTTTCCTGACGTTTTTTCATTTTTTGCCAATTGATAAAGCCGTAAATATCATTTATTAAAAACATAAAAAAGCAAATCACAACTGAAATATAGCTTTTGTTTTCAAAAGATGCCAAAATCCAAAGTCCGATTAAAACTATGTCGTTAAGCGCATATCCAACCGCATAGTAAGGACTTCTTCTGAAAGTAAGATACACCGCAACAAAGCTTGTTGTAACCGAAATTGTGCTTAAAATAAGGTTTGCCGTATTAAAATATTTTAAAACAAAATAAAAAATATAAGTTACAACCAAAGAAAGCACTGCCATAAACACAATTTCTTTTAACTTCAAGCTGTTTATTTCAACTTCCGCTTTATTCCCCTCGTAAGGGTGCATAAGCCATGAAATAAGGGCAAAAAGTGCCATAGGCGCAGTCATTCCCAAATAGGTAAGCATTTCTCCGTAATAGGAAAAGGAAAAAGATATAATTCCATAAAGAAGTGAAAACACAATCATAAGAAATTGTCCGAAAGGATTTCCTTTTGCGTTAAAAATCAGCGATGTTACTCCTATAAGCGATGCCATAAGTGTTAAAATGCTGTCATTTTTGAAAGCGAAAAATGACACAATTATAAAAATCACGCCAAAGCTCCACAAAAAAAGCTCCGTTTTTGAAAAATAAGAAATAAGTTTTTTTAATTTGTTCATAAGAAACTCCAAAATATATTATTATAGTATTTTTATCTTCTAAAAAAAGAAAAAGCACTCGCTTATACATCTTCAAAGACCTAACGATGTATAACGAATGCTCTCGCATTTTTACTACCCGGTGGCAGTTAATTTATTTAATTATTTCCAAAGCTCCAAGCTTAAGAATTTTCCCATAAGCTCGTGACCCTTTTTTATGTTAAGCGGTGATTTTGCGCCTGTATCTTCGTTGTAAATATCTCCCTCAACTTCATTTTTGTTGCAATATGCAAAGAACGGTATTTCGTCTCTTGCATGAGTTCCGGTGGAAATAGGTGTCGGGTGGTCGGGAAGAACAAGAATTGCAAATTCTTCTCCGCTTTCTTCCAAATATTTTGTAACCGGTCCTATCACCTTTTCGTCAATAAGCTCAATTGCAAGCTTTTTGTTGTCTGCTTCAAAACGATGTCCGCATTCGTCGGGCGCTTCCATGTGAACATAAACAAAATCGTCCCCCTCTTTCAACGCATCTATGCAAGCCTGTGCTTTTCCGTCAAAATTGGTGTCGATATTTCCCGTAACATTGGGAACATCTATTGAACGCATACCCGTTAAAATTCCTATACCTTTTATAAGGTCAACAGCACTTATAACAGAGCCTTTAACATGGAATTTGTCGTAAAAGCTATCCATTGTGGGGCGTTTTCCCTCTCCCCATACCCAAATTGAAGTAGCGGGATTTTTGCCGGCTTCAATTCTTTTTTTGTTGTAGGGATGATCCTTTAAAAATTCATAGCTTTTCTTCATTAAAGACAAAATCTGCTCGTCCTGAGGTAAATATTCTTTTATGGGACGTTTTGAAATATCGTGCGGTGGTGTAAGCTTTCCTTTTAAAGTTTTATCGGAAAGAACAAGCAAATGTCTGTAGGAAACACCGGGATATATTGCTGTTTTTTCGTCATTTAAAACGCTTTGAAGTTCTTCAATAAGCTTTTTTGAATCCTCGGTTTTAATTTCACCTGCACTGTAATCTTCCATAACAAAATCTTCATACTCACCGTCACCGGAAAGCGTTACAAGATTTGCTCTGAACGATGTTTCGTTGTCTTTAAGCTTTACGCCAATACTTGCAGCTTCCAAGGGTGAACGACCTGTGTAGTAAATATCGGAATCATAACCCATAACGGAAAGATTTGCAACGTCACTTCCCGGTGCAAGATTATCGGGAACTGTTTTTACTGTTCCGATAACGGCTTTCTTTGAATATTTATCCATATTTGGTTTATATGCCGCTTCCAACGGTGTTTTGTTGCCGAATTGTTCCAATTTGTAATCAGCCATACCGTCGCATAAAAAAACTACATATTTCATTTTTAAAATCTCCTTTTTATTATTTTATATTATCAACAGTGATAAAGCTTTTTCGTTTGATAAACAGGGTTACAGGTAAGGTGTAATCCCAATTTTTTAAACACGGAATCATCTATTTGCGAAAGAATTACCGAAGAATGCGCTTCCGCCCCCTTTAAAAGCGGTAAACATTCCATAGCTCTTTTTGCGTATTCGTTTGTAAGTGCACTTACCGAAAGTGCAATAAGTGTTTCATCAATGTGAAGTCTCGGATTATGATTTCCGAAATGCGTAACCTTTAAATTCTGAACAGGTTCTATAATCTCAGGTGAAATAAGCATTACATCGTCATCTATATCCGCCAAAATTTTAAGTGCATTTAAAATTGCGGCTGCCGAAGCCCCCAAAAGCGACGATGTTTTTCCCGTTACAATTCTTCCGTCTGTAAGTTCTATTGCAGTAGCAGGAGCATTTGTTGCTTTTGCCTTTTCGTTTGCGTAAACTGCCGATTTTCTGTCGGATACATTAATACCGGCTTGCTCCATTACAAGCTCGATTTTATAAATTGCCTCTTTATTGGAAAAACCTTTTTTGCTGTTCACCTGTGTATCGTAATATCTTCTTATTATTTCATTTTTCGATGCCATTCTCACAATTTCATCATCTATTATGCAATTTCCTGCCATATTAACACCCATATCCGTAGGTGATTTATATGGACTTTCACCCAAAATTTTGCGGAACATGGCATTTAAAACAGGAAATACCTCAATATCTCTGTTGTAGTTTACTGTGGTTTTTCCATAAGCTTCCAAATGGAAAGGATCTATCATATTAATGTCATTAAGGTCTGCCGTTGCAGCCTCGTAAGCAAGATTTACAGGGTGATTAAGTGGCAAATTCCAAATAGGAAAGGTTTCAAATTTTGCATAACCTGCTTTTATCCCTCTTTTATGCTCATGGTAAAGCTGTGACAAGCAAGTTGCCATTTTTCCGCTTCCCGGCCCCGGTGCCGTAACAACAATAAGACTTCTTTGCGTTTCCACATATTCGTTTTTACCAAAGCCCTCATCACTTACAATATGCTCAATGTTTGCGGGATAGCCCTCGATTGTATAATGCTTAAAGACTTTCATTCCCAAATTTTCAAGTCTTTCTTTAAAAGCATCAACGGAAGGTTGACCGTTGTATTGAGTTATAACCACGCTTCCAACGTAAAGCCCTATTGTACGAAATGCATCAATAAGTCTTAAAACGTCCAAATCGTAAGAAATATTGTAATCTCCTCTTATTTTGTTTTTTTCAATGTCTATTGCACTTATTGTAATAACAATTTCAAGCTGTTCCTTTAAATGCATAAGCATTTTGACTTTACTGTCGGGCAAAAAGCCCGGTAAAACTCGTGAAGCATGAAAATCGTCAAAAAGTTTGCCACCCATTTCAAGGTAAAGTTTACCGCCAAACTCATTGATACGTTCCTCAATATGTTTCGATTGAGTTCTTAAATATTTATCATTGTCGAATCCGATTTTAATGCTCATTTTTCATTACCATGCCTTTCTTAAATTAAAATACTGTTATATTATACTACAAATTTCGTCCAAATGCAAGGAAAACATCAAAAAAATATTTTTAATATTCAAAATAATTGAAAAAACAGTTGAAAATTCGTTGATATTATGATATAATTAGCTTATAAAAACAAAAATGAAAAACAAAGGAGGCAAAAGCAATGATTTTTGAAACAAAAATCGCCGATGTTCCCGTTCGCTTTTCGGGAGATCTCAACGAAGCTTTTATCAGTCGTGTTTCGCCTTATCAATATAAAATTAAAGAAAATGAAGATTGCATTACAATAAATTACAGCTCACTAAGAAAAGTTACTTTGCCCAAAAACAGAAAAACCATAAAAATTATAAGTGACAGAGAAATTTTTTACGATGGTGAAAAAAGATATTGTTTTGCGGATTTCAACGTGCAAATACAGAAATACATTTCAAAAACAAGTGTTTTAAACGATGTTGCCGACATTGAAATGTATGATTTTCACGACAAAGAAGAAATTGAAATTGTTTCCGAGGCTTTGCGTGAATATAAAAAAACAATGCCAAATCCAAAAGAACGCCTGGAAGCGGAAGATGTTTACTTTGACCCAAATATGCCACTTATAAACTCAACGGACAGAGCAATTCGTTTTCCGCTACTTTTGAAAAACGTTCTTGCGATTCATTCTTCCGCAATATCATACAAAAACAACGGCCTTATTTTTTCCGCTCCGTCAGGCACGGGAAAAAGCACCCACACAGCCTTGTGGCAAAAATGTTTTAATAAAGATATAACACTTATAAACGACGATTCACCTTTTATAAGCATAAATGAAAACAACATAGTCCTCCACGGCTCTCCATGGGCAGGGGCAAGCGGACTTAACGAAAATAAATCCGTTCCCTTAAAGGCTATTGTATTTTTGGAGCAAGCAAAAGAAAATTCAATTAAAAAATTACCGACAATATTTGCATTAAGATACCTTTTAAAGCAAATAAACGTACCATTTGACAAAACTATGACAGATAAAGTTTACACACTTTTAAATCTTCTTTTGTCATCTGTAAATTGCTATCTTTTAAAATGCTTACCAAATGAAGATGCGGTTATGACTGTGAAAAAAGCCGTACTTGACAACGAATAGAAAAAGAAAGGAACTTAAAAAATGATTTTTTCCGCAATTGCACAAATAATTATGCTCATCACAAATGTATCGATCCTAATAAACGACAGACTTGCCGTGGATTTTTACAAGTTTTACTACATTTCACTGCCTGTGCTTTTGTACACAATTTGTTACGTTATATATTACCTTTTAAATTGGAAAGACACAGTATTGGAAGAAGCGGAATTTGCAAGCCGTGTTCCTGTTATGGTTGCACTTATTATAAACATTGTTTATTGTGTGGTGGAAACCATTATCGAACGCCCGGAAAACCCGTGGATGTACTACATTTGCACCGTTTTCATACAGCTGATAAACCTAATTTACCAATTTAACGCAATGAAAAAATACATTCCCGACACTCAAAAACGCAGAGAACACATAATTTTACAAATTTTCTCATATATTTTCCTGTTTTTGGGATTATGGTCGATGTACTCAATTGTATTTTTAAATGTTTACATTGCAGCTGTCGGAATGATTGCCGCTTGTGCATTTTCTCTTATTTCAACATTTATCCTGCACATAACATTAAAAAACGAAGTGATAATTGTTGACGATGAGGAAGAAGAAATTGAAGACGACGATTCAAACGACATCTTCTTCTAATTAATCAAAAAAATCTAAAATCGGTCTATAACATTTTTAAAAACGGCATACCACCAAAAAGTGATATGCCGTATTTTTTAGTTTTGCAATTCTTTATATTTTCTTATGAAATATGTAGGAGTACAGCTCCAAGCGTGGCATGCACTGTTCATAACTGCATCATCGTAAGGTGAAAAATAGGGAGCGTCTTTTACAAAAGCTTCCCAAAAGGTATCGGCACCCAAATTCACCATTTCACCCCAATAATCAAGAATATACTTTTTAGCATCGTCATACATTCCCACTTTCAAAAGTGCATCAACAACATAATGATGCATATATGGAGTTGCGGGAGCAATATATTTTTCGTTGTTCAAACATTCTTTCAAAATTCTTTTTGAATCTTCAAGTGAAACAACGTCCGACAAAATCATCCAAATTTGAGAATGAACAGAATACTCGTTTTCGTCGTAATCATTCACAAAAACTTCTCCGTTATACAAATGCTTTAATGAAGCTTCTTTCAATTCTTCCGAGAAAAGTCTGTATTTTTTTGCTTCTTCCGCCTTTCCCAAAGCTTCGCAAAATTTTGAAAAAGCATTAATTGTATAAATGTAAATTCCCATGGTTGCAGTCATGGGCCTAATTTTTGCCCAGTCAACAAAACTCCACCAACCGTAATCTTTTGGCATTTGTATAATTTTATTTTCGTCAAGCATTTTTTTGGTTAAATCAATTTGCTTTTTCGCAACATAAAACAAATCTTCCGCAACTTCAACGTCCTTTGTATGCTCAAAGTAATCGCAAAGTGTCACAGTATATAAAAGCGCATAAGTTACAAGATATGCATCTCCCGTTTCAAGCTGCGGCTTTATGTAGAGATATGACGGCAAAAGTTTCTCTTCGTTTTCAAAAGAAGCAAAAAGATATAAGCAATATTTCACAATGTCAAGATTTTTAAATGTATAATAATTTGCCAAAGCTTCCAGTCTAAAATCGCCTATCCAAAGTCGGCGGTCACGTTTAGGTCCATCTTCAAAAACCTCTTGCATACATTCCGAAAGGGTGTCGACTGAAATTTTATCTATTTTTTTTAATTTTTCCGTGATATTAAAATCTTCCAATTTTGAATAGTCGGCACTTGTGCAGGAAATCGCAACAAAATTATCAAGCATTATCGGTTTTGGTGATGCGATAACCGAAATTTCAACATATCTGAAAGAATATCTTCTGGGGAGCTTTACAACGCCTTTTGTGTCGACATTAATTATTTCTTCCTGAAGCCACGATGAGCAAAGCCCCTCTTTATATGTGGAAAAATCTCTTCTCATTTCATAAGGAGTTTCACCGAATTTAATTTTCAATCTTACAGGTGCATCTATGTAAATATCGTACTGTCCCAAAGAAAATTCAAAATATCCTGTTATATGTCTTCCGAAATCGAGGCATATTTTATCTTTACGTTCGTAATATTCTTTTTTTGGTATATCAACAACTTGTGTATCTTGATAAAACTCGCTGTTTTCTTTAAATTCAACGGTTTTAACCGGAAAAACTTTCTTTTTCAATATTTTCGGTTTATAGCTTTCCGCTTTTTTAATAAATTTTTCATTCATAGTCGTTACCTCTTTTTAAACAATTATATCATATTATAACACACACATATAAAAAAATCAAGCAAAAATAAAATTTTATACAAAAAAGAGCCGAAATTCGACTCTTTTCTGCGGGATTTTTTATTTTATTTTTAATTTTTTGTTTTTTGAATTTTTTTAAATTATTTTACAATAATTACTTCTCTTACAACATCGTCATACACTCTTACAAGAACTCTTTCGGGGCTTAATTCGTCGTATTTTTGAATATCACCCAAAGTTGCTATTGAAACTGTGTTTGAAGATTTTGTTGTGTCTGCAAGAACAACCTTTGCATCTTTAACATAAAGGTTTTCTGTTTTTCCGTTTACGGAAAGATTGATTGAATCTGAGAATTTTTTCTCAACTTTTCCGTAATAAAGTGTCATATCTCCGTCTGTTTTGGTAAATTCTGTTTCTTTGTTGCTTGCTTCAAACAACACGCTTATTTTGTCAATTGCACCGTTTGCATTTTTCTTAAACTGGATAATATCGCCTGCTTTAAGAGCATTACCGCTTTCATTTACCAAAATTCCAGACTCGCTTGTTTCAAATGATGTCATTTCACCGTTGTATGCAACGTAAACTTTTTCAACTTTTTCGCCTTTTGCGTTGGTGATTGTTGTAATTTTGTTAATTACGGCAATCGGTGATTCAACGCTTGTAATACCTGTTGAATTTTTAACAAGAACAACTTTTGCCGATAAATCTTCGTTTACGTCAAACACTTCAATGTCATATTCGCCCTTGTCGTCAAACATAGATTTGTCTTTTATTGCATAATCTTCCTCGTCTCCGCCTTTAGGAATGTCGAAAACAATTGTTGAATCTGTTACTTTAACGTTTCCGAGCTTGCCCGATGTTTTGTTGTAAACAGCTTTATCCGAAACGTAATTTTTAACAAAGCTTTCGGTATCAATCTTAATGTTGTCGGAAGTGATGTCTTTTGCAGTATTAATTCTTGTTATTTTTCCGTCTGCGTTTGATTCAAAAGTCATCATTTGAGCTTTAACATTGCCGTCTGAACCTTTAAGCTTGTTCAAAGCTTCTTCGGAAGTGATTTTTGTTGTACCGTTAAACTTAACTTTTTCTGTTGTTTCCAATATTTTAACCGAACCGTCTTTTGTGAAAACTTTCAATTTAAGGTAATCGTTCATATCTGTTGATTGGGTTGCGTTTATGAGGTAAGAATAATTACCACTTAATGAACTTTTTGCATCAACACCTGCAATTCTCCCCATAATGTCAAGATAGAAAATACCGCTATCGTCAAGCTTTATTGACTCTGTATAATTGTCGGCTACCTTGTAGAAATCACCGTTTATTTTAAATTCACCGTCTCTTACTTCACTTACAGTACCTTCCACAGTGTTGTCAATTACGGTTGCAACAATAACTCCGCTGTCTTTTGAACCCAAGTATGAAATTACTTGCCATTCTTTAAGGTCATCAAAGGAAAATTCTGCACCGTTTTCATTTTGAAGAACAAACTTCAAACTTGAATTTTCGGGGTCAAGCTGTAATGATGTGTTGCCGTATTTGTCGGAAACAGTATAGGAAAGCTTGCTCGTGGATTCAACAACAAGGTTTTTATATTCATTTACAAAAACAATGTCATAAATTCCGTCACCGTTGTTATCCAAAAGTGCAACTTCACCGCTTAATTTACCGTTACCTTTAATTAAAGATGCGTCAAACGCTTTTACAATTCCGTTGTAAATCATAATGGCATTTTCATCGTATCTTACATTTTTTGTGGAAGAATCCGTATCTTTGTTTTTCCAATAATGAATTTTGTTATCGCTTACGGATTCAATGTTTTCACCGTCAATTACAGTTGTTTCGTTTTTGCCCTGTTTTGATAAGGCAAGAATTACAACACTTTCGTTATTTTTTGTTTGAAGATAATAATCAACGTTTTGTCCCAAAAGATTTTGAGCGTTTGTATCCGTTGTTTTGTAAACTGTGTTATCTATTTCAACATTACCTTTTTCAAGACCTGTTGAACTTTTAAGCCCTGTGAAATAGTTTGCGGTAATTTGTCCGCTTAATTTTTCCGTATCGAGATACTGTTCCAAAATTGTTTTATCCGTTATCTCAAAATTGGTGTTTGTTCCAAAGCCTGTCTGCTCCATCATACCTATTGTAAGGGTATTGTTTGTCATATTTGCAACAATTCCTCTTGTTATTGCCGATGTTGAAGCTCCAGTTGCGTTTTTTGTAAATCCGTACTGATTACCTACTGAAAGATAGCCTTGCGGATAACCGCCTTTTGATTCGGCAGCAGGTTCGTATCCTGCCATACGAACAAGAACCGTTACAGCTTCCTGATAGAGAATTTTGTCTTCGGGTCTGTAATCACCGGAGGGATCTCCGATTACAATTCCTTGTTCGTGAGCAACGTTTATATATCCGTTTGCCCAATAATCCGTTGAAACGTCGTTAAAAGTTTTTTTCAACTGTGCATTTTCGGCTGTTTCTTCCAAGCCCATTGCATGAACCGCTATTTTCGCAAATTCCGATCTTTTAAGACCGTCCTCCGCTCTGAATGAACCGTCGGGGTCACCAATCATAATGTTTAATGCTCCCAAAACCTTTGCCGCCTCTTCATACTTTGTTCCGTACAACGATTGGTCAATGTCAAAGGCAAGTGCCTGTGACATTGCGCCTAAAGTTAAGGAAAAGCTTAAAGCACAGCTGACGAGTTTTTTAACTCTGTTGATTTTTTTTGAGTTGTTTGTCATTTTTTCTTCCTCCGTTTTATAAAAATTAATAAAAAAATAATGGTTACATATTAAAAAGCCTGTTTTTAAGCCAATTAATATGTAATCATTATCTAACTTTAAAATATGTAACCCTTATTTTGTTTTTTAGCTTTTCCCTGCTACGATATTAAGTATATCATAAATTATTCATAAAATCAATACTAAAATTTTTCCAATTTTCAAATTTTTATATTTCGTGTTCGATTTCAAGGCTGTCTCCAACCTCTTTCATTTTGTAAATATGGGTTCTTTCAAGCATTTCAGCCATATTTTCCGGTGCATGCAAACACATACAAAGGTCGTTTCTTTCGTCCCTGAAAAACATAGCATGACCGCCGTTTTTATCAAAAATCGGTTTTTCAAGGTGCTTCCACGGTCCTTTTATTCCGTTTTCGGAAACAGCACCCAAAACAACATAGTTACCGTTAAGATATGGCGACCATGTAAGCAAAATTTTGCCGTTTGAAAGTTTTTGCACAAAAGGTGCATCGGAACCGTATCTTACAGTATTTGGAATTGTTCTGTCGGGAGTAGCCTTTGAAAGCGGTGCTTCGTCGGAAGAAAACAACTTAAAGGGTTCTCCGACAGGTCTTCGTAATTCAATATTCAATTGCTGAGCCCATATTTCTCCCACATAAGCTTTTTTGCTTTCGTCATAGTTGCTCGGCCAATCACGGGAATAAATTATGTAAGGAATGCCATTATCAACATATAAAGTTCCGTCTATACAACTTTGTTCCAAAGGAGTTGCCGCTCTGTCCGTAATAGGATGAAACGGTCCTATGGGAGTATCCGCAATTGCAACCTGTGTTCCTCTTATGTTATTTTTGCCCAAAAGTGTTATAAAAAGATAAAATCTGCCGTCATATATGTGAACTTCACCTGCCCACAAATCTTTTTGTGCCCAAGAAACCTGGGGAATTTCAAAAATTACATCTCCGAAACTCCAATTTTCCAAATCTTTACTATAATAATACTGCAAAATTCTTTCATCTCTTACAATATACATATAGTAAACGCCTTTATAAAAAATTATATACGGGTCTCTTGCCCTAATATCTTTTCTTGTTGCCATTATATTCTGTTCCCCTTTCCGTCTGTTATATAAAATTTATCTTCTTCGGTAAGTGAAAGCATATCAATTGCTTTTTCAAAAATATCCTTTGCCATATCAAGTCTTTCGGGACCGTGTGCATCACTTCCGAAGTAAAACTTACAACCCATTTCCTTTGCAATTTTGTAAGGCTTCAGCAAAATATCCCTTTCGCAACGACGAATATCCATATCATCGGAATTAAGCTCAATTCCAACACCTTTTTCACTTGCCTTTTTAAACACTGCTCTCATTTTTTCTTCATCGATTGCTTCCACAAGCTCACAAAGCTCATTTCTCGTTTTTGCCATAAGACTGCAAGTAAGATGTGCTATTCCTATTTTATAAAAAGGCAAATCCATATCCAAAAGTGTGTTTAATTTTAAAAGCCAAAAATCCGCTTTTTCTTTCGCCGATTCGCATTCTTCCGGTATTGTAAAGCCTTTCATGTGGAAATGCGTTGTGGGAATAACCACAAAATCGAACTTATCAAAATTTTCTTTTGAAAGACCAACCGTCATATTTTTATTCATTTCCGTTTCGCAACCAAATAAAAATTTAATTCCGTCAGCCTGTGGCAAAGGAAGTGCTTTTGCTATATGCTCATAGTTTTGCTGTCCGTACCATTCGTCAACTCCGCACTCTTTTCCGAGGCCCTCTACGTTTTCGTCCCAAAAATGGTCGGTCAAACAAATTGTTTTTAAATTATTTCCCTTTGCATACTCCAAAATTCTCTCATTTGTTTGTTTCGGATTGCCCGAACAAAGAGAAATTTGACTGTGTATATGTAAATCGTTATCATAAATATATCGCATTTTTTCATTTCTCCCAAATTTATAAAAATTAAGTCCTTTTGCCTAATTATACCGCATTTTTTTACTTTTGTCAACACTTTACAAAATATAAGTTAAAAAACATACCATATATATTTTAAAATTGCAAAAAAGCTGTAAAAACAAAGTTTTACAGCCAAAAAATATTATTTTATTTCATATTCCTTAAATACTTCACCGTTTTCAACTTTTTTCCAAACCAATTTCTTGTTTTCAAAAACAAGGTAGCTGTTTGGGCTTTCCTCTTTGGGCAAAGATGCGGAACCGGGATTGATATAGGTGAAATTATCGTATTCCTTTACTATGGGGACGTGAAAATGTCCGTACAAAAGAATATCACCTTTTTTCAAAAGCGGTGGATTTTCTTCGGAATATATATGTCCGTGAGTTGCAAAAATGCTTGTTCCGTCTGCTTCAACCCAAGCATAGTCCGCCATTATGGGAAATTCAAGCACCATTTGGTCAACCTCGCTGTCGCAATTTCCTCTTACACACAAAATCTTATCTTTATTATCGTTTAAAAGCTCATAAACGCTTTTTGTGTCGTATTCTTTGGGTAAATTGTTTCTTGGACCATGATACAACAAATCCCCCAAAAGCAAAAGTCTATCTGCCTTTTCTTCATTAAATCTTTCAATAAGCTTTTCACAAAAATATTTACTTCCGTGTATATCTGATGCAATCATTAATTTCATAACTTTTTTCTCCTTAAATTAAATTGAAAAGGTAACGACTTTTTCATTTTTCCAAACCATATCAAGCAATTTCTCAACCGTTTCGTTTTGTGCTTTCACAAAAAATTGAAGCATTATTCTGTTATCCGCATTTTTCGATATTCTCAAATCTGAAACCTCAATTTTTTCCTTTTCAAGCTCTTTCAAAAATGCGTCTATGTATTCCCTGCTCTCGGAAAATTCAATGCTTATTTCTTCAGTTGCTGTATTATCGAAACGAGTAAAGAAAATATGCATAACAAACTGCAATACAACAATTATAATAGCAGAAGCAATTCCAAGAATATACATTCCGGCACCGATTGCCATACCGACACCGGCAACTGCCCAAATTCCTGCCGCCGTTGTTAAACCTTTTATGGACTGCTTATGATTTACAAATATTACGCCTGCGCCCAAAAAACCAACACCGCTTACAATCTGTGAAGCAATTCTTGAGCCATCGGTAACCCGCATTCCTTCCGCAAGGTCGGTAAAACCGTATTTGGAAATAATCATCATAAGGGCTGCGCCTATTGAAACTATCATGTGCGTTCTTATTCCCGCATCTTTTTGACGTTTATTCCTTTCAAAACCAACAAACATTCCGCACATTGCAGCTATAACAATTCTTAAAATGAAAATTAAATTTTCGTTCATATCACTTTTCCTTTCATATTTTTAAATATTTGTATATTATACACCAAAAAGGCTTTTTTGTCAAGTGGTATACTGTATTTTTTTAACGATTTTACCAAATGAACAAATATTTTCAAAAAAATCTTGAAATATTAACAAAAAGGTGTTATAATACATACAAAGAAAAAATATTTATAATAAATGAGGAATAGAAATGTTTAAAGACCAAAACGTTAAAAATTTTACAATTGCAGGAATACTGCTTATACTTTTATATTGGATGTTCGGACATTTAGAGCTTATTTTCAAGCTTTTAGGGGGGTTTTTAAGCCTTATTTCACCTTTTATTGCAGGCGGAGTAATCGCTTTTATTTTAAGCGTTCCCATGAATGCAATTGAAAAGCATCTTTTTAAAAACAAAACTTCGAAAAAAGCAAAAAAAATAAAGAGAATTTGTTCATATTTTATCACACTTATTCTTCTTATTTCACTTATTACTGTTTTGATTTTCGTTGTTGTTCCCCAGCTTACCCAAGCTGTTAAAACAATATCGGAAAAGATCCCCCATGCAATAGATAAACTTTTTGTCTACCTTGAAAGTAAGGGCGTAAATTACGAATACCTTTCAAAACAACTTGAAGATTTTCAAACATACCAAGCTGATGCTTTGGAAAATCTTAAGGGCGGAGTTTTTGAAAAAGGCTTTGGTATGATAAAATCTGGAATCGGTGTTGTAAGCGGAATTGTTTCGGCACTTTCAACCTTTTTCATAGGCTTCATCGTTTCAATTTATATTCTTTTCCAAAAAGAAAAACTTGCAGTTCAATTGAAAAAAGTTTTAATTGCCTTATTGCCTGAAAAAGCAGCAAACAAAATAATACATCTTGCATCACTCACACACAGCATTTTTGCAAGCTTTTTGTCGGGACAATGCCTTGAAGCTGTAATTTTGGGAACGCTTTTTTGCGTAACCATGCTTATTTTAAGACTTCCCTACGCATTTCTCATAGGAATACTTATAAGCGTTTGCTCACTTGTGCCCATTGTGGGAACATTTTTGGCATTTTTCATAGGCGTATTTTTAATTTTGGCAACGGTTTCACCGCTGAAAGCATTAATTTTTGCTGTGATGTTTCTTGTTTTACAGCAAATCGAAGGACAGCTTATATATCCCCATGTTGTGGGAAAATCCGTAGGTTTACCCGGTCTTTTTGTTTTCACTGCGGTTATTTTGGGAGGACGAGTTTTCGGAGCTTTGGGAATGCTTGTTTGCATACCTCTCTGTTCCCTTTTCTACTGTCTTTTTAAAGATTTTATAAACACAAGACTTGCTAAAAAAGAAGAAAAAGAAATTTCGCAACCTCAAGAAAATTAATTTCATTTTTCAGCTGTTCGGACGGATAAAATCCGTCCTTTTTTATGTTTGAATTTCATAATTTTTTATAAATCTTTTTATCTACTTTTACTTTTTTAAAAATTTTTTTCAAAAAACACTTGGCAAATCACTCTTACAAGTGTAATATATTGCAGTACTGAAAAAATAATATAATTTACTGCATAAAACCCACATTTTCCGCTGTGCAAACAGTTTTTAGCGTTTGCGTATTTTCCAAAACCATAACCTTTGCATTTGAATAAATTTTGTCGGTTGTATACGACATTTCTTTTCCGTTACAATTAAAAATCTGCACCTTTCCAAGCTTCTCGCCATCGTACAAGGCTAAAATAATCGTGCTGTTTTTCTCAATATTAAAAGGCTTTATCACATATTTTATCCCATTTTCCGAAACTTTGGTTTTTGTTCCTTTGAAATAATTTCTGTAATAAAAATCCACGTCAATATCTCTGTTTATGTTTTCTATTTTCCCGTTTTCAAGGCTGTTTCCGTCATAATCATAACCATTTAACTGTTTTTGATTTTTAGGAATATAAGTTGTTCCTTCGGGAACATAAATTGTAGTTGTGAAAGTATTTTTCATATTTTCAAAAGAACCGTCCGCATTTTTCAATTTATGACGAATATTTACCTTAAAAATGCGACTTTCTTCCGACTTATCCGTTGCCACAACTTCGTTTTTTTCCTTGTCGATAACTTTTCCCACAATTTTATCACCGCTTACAAGCCCGTAAACGTTTTTTATAGTAACCGAAAGGGATTCCCTTGCATCGTTATAGGAATATTCGTTTTTTAAAGGTGCAATGGAATTATCTTCTTTGCTTTTTCAGCTCCCTCTTGACTTAAAGAAGTTATACTTCCCCAATGTCTCACACCAAAATATGTATCTTTCTCATTATAATAAAAAGAAGTAACGCCCTCCTCTTTGGAAACGGTTGGAACGGCATAAATATTTATTTTTCCAGAATACATACGAAAAGGCTCTTTTGAAAGCAATAAATCCACACGTTTTTTCACATCATTTATAAAATTTTCTTGCTGTTCTTTTGTATATCCGTCCCCCAAAAAAAGAATGTTGAAATTCTCGTTATCATTTCCCGATTTTTGAAATGTATAAACAGGCAAATTTTCTCCGTTTGCATTTATAATTCCAAATCCGTTTGTTTCGTAACTTTTTGAAAAATCGGCAAAAACACCTAAATTTTCCGAAATAAGTATTGTTATAAAAAAGGTTAAAAAAATTCGTTTAAAAAGTTTTTTAGCCATTAAAATCTCCTTTAAAAATTTTTCACAGCTTACAGTATACCATAAATATAGAAAAAAATCAACAGTAAATATTAACCAACCATAATTTTTTACGTTAAATTTTCATTACAACAAAAAAATATATCTCCATTTTTCGGAAAATATATCTTTTTGCACATTTTTATGCAACATCAAGCTGAATACTCAAACATTTTGCGATTTTATCCATTATTTTTTTATCGGAAATGTAGCCGATATGACCGATAACTTGATTTTTGTCAACGCTGTAAAGCTGTTCCGTAAGAACGGTACTCGGCTTTTTTAAACCATATCCGTTTATAACAACGTGCGTTGGCAACGGTTTTTTCAAACGAGATGTGAGCGGAATAACGTTAAGAGTTTGAGCGTTTTTGTTTGAAATATTGTTGCTGATAACAATGTGCGGTCTTGAACCGTAAATCAAATGCCCCTTATTTTCGGGAATTGCTATCACAACTATATCTCCACGTTTAAATGTTGATGTCATTTTCGTAGACCTCCCTTTTTATAATTTCCGTCAACCCTGCTTTTTTATAAAAATACCATTTTGTTTTTTCGGATTGACTATATAAATCTCGTATTTGCTCATAAATAATTTTTTCTTTTTCCATAAACTCGGAAACAAGTTTTTTTTGTTCAGAAACAGGAATGTCGGGAATAGGTATTTCCGCTATGTCTTTTGCCGAAAGCATAAAAACACTTGTTCCTATCTGCCTTTGAAGCAAAAAGCTTTGTCCCACAGGGCTTTCCAAAAAATATTTTACAAAATTTGTATCATATTTCTCTTTATTAATGCGTATTCCGATAAAATTAACAGAAAGAAGCAAATTTTCTTTTTGAGGAGGTACAGCACAAACTTTAATGGAAGTACCTTTGCAAGAAATAAGTATGTCCCCCTCTCTTACGGTGTTTTTTTCGTAATTTACGCCACTGTTTAAATAAAATTCCCCAACACTTTCTTCAATAAGCTCTCCGTTTTGCACGTCTGTGTAATTTATTACCTTAAATTCACTTAAACTTTCCGATTTTGAATATGCGGTAATATTTACGCCTCTGTAAATTTTCCCGGTATCTTTCAACTTTTTCCAATTTCCCTTTTGCGGTTCTTCAACAATTATATTTCCAAAAAGCTCTGTTTTTATGGGCTTTGTAACATATCTGCCGGGAAGTAAAACAGCTTCATTGAAATTTTTCACATCAACAATTTTACTAATTCCGTGTATTTCTTCAAAATTTCTGTAAATTTCGCTGATTTCCTCAATAATTTCTCTTGAAACCTTTTTATAATCACCTTTATATTTTTTAAACAATTCCTCACCTTTTATAAAAAGTATTCCGCAATCACTCTTCTTTTTTTTATTGAAAACCAAAAGATTCATGGGAACTTTTGTATATGTAAGCATATTTTGCGGCAATGAAATAACACATTCCAAAACATTTTCCGAAACGATTTTTTCTCTTATATGTTCCGAAGACGAATTATACAAACAACCCGACGGAACAATTGACACTCCTCTACCATCGTCCTTTAACGTTGCAAGCTGATGTTCAATAAAAAACCATTCCATAGTTAAAGAAGAACTGTGTGTCGGATAGAAACGGCCGAAAAAGTCGGAACATATTTCCGTTTCGTAATTTTTCACTTTAACACCAATAGGCGGAAACATAACGGAATAATCAAATTTTTTCAACATTCCTCCGTAAACGGTATGATTTGGCTCTGAAATCGTATCACCGCAAACAACATTTTCGCTTTCAATTCCGTAAAGATAACACCTTAAAATGCAAAGAGCGTGAAAAACAAAATTAACTTCTTGCCCAAAAACATTAATTTGCGAAGAATGTTTTTTTGCTTCAATTATTGAATTTCCCAACCCCGATGCACCGTCGTAAAAACTGCCAAATGTTGGATTTAAAAGACTTATACACAATTTATTCAAGCTTTCAGGTGATTCACAAGAGCTATAGTTTGGAAATGCTTCCAACTCCGTTATAAGATTTTCAATTGCATTTTTAAAATCTTCTTTACTGTAATTTTTAAAAACATTTTTAAAAGATTTGTAACTTACAGTAGCCTTTGAAGAATAATCAATCAAATTCTCATATACTTTAGCAATGTGATTGCTTTTAAATATATCATTAATCTTATATTTTAAATATACCGGTGGTATTTCTTCCGTCAACTCCACTCCGCAAAAACCTGCAAAGCAAACACATATTGTTAAAACAATGTCTTCTTCCTTAAATTTGCGATTCAGTTGCTTCATTTGTGTAAAATCATTTATAAAAATTTCTTTCTTTTCCATGTTTACACCTCCGCTTTTTAAATTTTAGTATATTGAGTGCTAATTTAATCGTAACATAAGTATACCACATTAATCCCCGTTTGTCAATACCTTTTCCTAAAAATAATACTTTATTGTATTAAAATTTTAATTTTATAAAAAATCCCCAACATATCTATTGTATTATGCCAGTGATTTTTCCCGCAACTCATATTTCTTCCGGTAGGTCTAAATCAGAACGCACCGCTTCATCATCACCCAAAAAGTAATTTTCAATCAACCGCCATCTTCGTTCATCGCTCATATCAGCTGTAAAAAAGGCACTAAGCAAGATCTCGTTACGTTTATGTTTTGTATGTATGGCCTGCAACACACTATTCTTATAATTACCGTTTGACAAACGTTGAATTTTACTTGGATCGTTAATTCTTATAAAAACTTCCGACTTTTCACCACCTCTTATTTCATATGTAGCATAATTCAACAACTCTAACATACGTAAAAGTGGCATAAGCTCAATATTTTTATCCTTTGTAAAAGGATAAAATCTATAGAAAGTACTTTCTCCAACATTAGGTTTACATTGCGAAAGCATTTTACTAAAAAAACTTACAATCCTAGTATATGAAACATTACTTACAAAATAAACACTTTCATCATGATTTGCCTGTTTTCTCTGTCGCAATACTCTTAATTGGCTACGTTGTTTTGTAAATTTTGCATTCTCATCAACCGTTTCAGTAAATATATCTAAGAACAAACTAAACTTATCGTGAGAAATAATCTTTTCTCCCATAATTTCATTAAGTTCATTTTCAAACATTTGTGACGTAAACTGCTTACTTTCTGAATTTTTAAATTCCGAAAAAATTTGTATAATGCTTTTCAAAATAATCTCTATTTTTGTTTCGATATCTTCAAATGAAATTTTATATTTAATTTCAATCCTTATACGAGGCAAAACCGCATAATTTTTACCTTTTTCTGAATACTCCTGCTCAAAAAATATCTTTTTAAACATTCCGAATGTATATTCTTTAAAATGATTTTCCCATATTTCAGCCATATTCACAAGATATGTATCACCTATACTGTAAATTTGTGTTTCTAAATCTCTACCACGATATGAAGCAGAAACCACTCTATGATTTTGACCATCAGCTTTTTTTACATAATCTCCATATTTTTCCAAAAAACTTTTTTCAATCTCATAAGGTACACAAATATAATTTTGCGATAACATAGCCTTCGGTCTAACAATTAAAACCGGAAAACTATATTTATTTTGTAAATCCTTTGCCAACAGTAAAAGTCCTGTTTTGGTTCTATTTTCAACTTCTTTTTCAGGAAACAGATATGAAAATGTTTCAGAAGATATTAACAAATTTCTATGCTTTTTCTTCTGATATATAGAATTTAATTTTTTTAATATTTCCTTAAGTTGGTACTGTCTCATTTCTGATATACCATTTAGTGAACGAACATATCTCATATCTGTAGGGAAATAATCTATGTGTGCATATCCCTGTATATTTGAATTTCTTGCTACACGGCCAATTTCTTGAACATAATCTGCTAATGTACCTGTTGGAGCAAAATGTACAACATGTTTTATATCACCAACATCAACCCCCATACCAAAAGCCTTTGTACACAATAAAGTATTGCTTTTACCCTGTCGATAATTTTTCTCTATTATTTTACGCTCGTATGAATGTAATTGACCATGATATCGACTTATTGTATTCATATTATTTTCATTAACAATCGCATAAGCTTGATCAACTTGACTTCTATATGGAAAATAAACCAAAGATTTTTCATTATTTGCAATATATTCTACCAATTTTTCGAAAATCATATCTATTTTCTCATCATCAACACGTTTACTACATTCAGATACACTATGTTTTTTTATATCAAAACTGATGTTATTTCTTTTTACATTACCAATATGTATAACTGTATTTTCTAAATTTAGTTCCTGAATCGTATCATTAACAACATCATCTTCACCGGAATAGACAGCTGTTGCAGTCAAACATAACACTGGAAAAAACATTTTTTCTTGTTTCAATTTTTTTAAAAAATCACCTAAAAACCAGTAGTCCGATCTAAAATCTCTTCCCCACCCGGTAACCGTATGTGCTTCATCAATAACTAACAAACCTACTTTTCTTCCACCTAAAAGTGTTTCTAAATGTGTTGTAAGAAGTAATTCAGGTGCAAGATAAAGTAACGATATTTCACCATTTTGTATTTTCTCTATTACAGCAATACGATCCTCAAGTGTCATTGTAGAATTAATACAAGCTGCAATGCTTACATTTCTCTCTTGTTGCAATTGAGCAACTTGATCATTCATCAATGCAATTAATGGAGAAACAACAATAGTTACCGCTTCATATTTTTCTGCCATATATATAGCTGGAAGTTGAAACAGCAGCGACTTTCCTGCACCAGTAGGAGCTGTAATAAAAATATTATTAAATGGTTGTTCTTTATATGCCAATTCACATTGCTCAACGATCTCAGCTATGATATAGCCTTGAGAAATTGTTTCTGTTTCGTGAGACCTATCAGGATCTATATAAAACAACAAATCTCTGAAAGAGGCGTTCTCTCCCCAATGATATTTTAAAATAGGAATAAATTTTTCATAATCGTAATTTTTCTTTTTCTGATTTCTGTTTAACGATTGAATAGAATAAACTATTTCTAAATTTTCCAATGCATAAAGTAATCCTTTATTTGTCCCCTTTTTTTCTTCACTTATATACGCGATAGCCTCTCTACTTCCATCAAGGACAGCAATTCTATAAAGAAAGTCTTCGTCTGTATTAGCATTAATTTTTTTAAAATTAGTTTCAAACGTACTTTTATTAGTAACATCACATTCCAACCAAAAAGGAACATGTCTTATGTCTTCATTATCTATAGTCACTGGCAATGTTAAAAAGTTATCTTCGCTTAAAATACGTACATCACCATAATATTGTGATAAAATACTTAGTTCATCATTTGAAGGAGCATTTTCTTCTTGAAAAAAGCATAATAAATCAGAAGCTTTTTGCTTATTGATAATACACGGTTGCCACGACAAAAACATATTATTTTCCACAATAACTATTTTTTTATCTTGCACTCGTGGCAAAAAATCCCTTATAGCTACCAACTCCTCATAAAATCCCACAAGAACTTTATCAGATAATTTTATGTTTTGAATAATATCCAGCCACTTATCATTTAGTACTAATATATCAATATTTTCAAATTCATCAATTATATCATCCGAGTTTAAAATACTATTCTGATGTCTTATTAACTGCATAATTTGTTTTTTTGCAAAACCTTTAAAAAAATAAATTTCATCTTTATTACTTTGCTCAAGAATTTTATTAGTTTTTTCTTCGAAATATTTTTCTATTGTTATCATGATAACCTCTTCTATTTTCTATTAATTATAGAACAAAATCGCTATAAATAACCTATGACTACTATAATTATACAAATATACAACTACATTATTTAACAAAATTATACCACATACAAGAAAAAAGTCAATGTTTTTTTGTTGATTTTACATAGTAGATTGTTCCATTTTTTATTTTTCAACAAAACAAGCAGGATGATTCATTATCACTCTACCTATTTTTCTACCCAAAAATTTTTATTTGGGGTTACAATAATAACACTTGTTGTAGCCCTTTTGAGCCTCTTTTATATTAATTTTCATTTTATCACTGTTTTTTATGGAACTGCAATCTTCAACATGGTAAGCATTTCCGCTTTTCGTTATGTAAACCATATTATCTTCCGTGTTTTTGCTTTCAACATAGCTGTACGATGCGTGACAGAACATCAACGCTAAAATTATACAAAAAATCACAT
>CAYPIJ010000015.1:0-22289 GCA_964410755.1 uncultured Oscillospiraceae bacterium
ATATATAATAATTAAGAAAGAAGGTTCATTAAATGCAAAAAAAGAGAAAAAATAAAATGAAAGGTACAATGATTGACAATATTCAGCTCCTTATACTACAAGCTCCCGCATTGATATTGGTATTTATATTTTGCTATTTGCCAATGTACGGAATTATCATTGCTTTCAAACAATTTAATCCTATGAAAGGTATTTGGGGAAGCCCTTGGAACGGACTTAAAAATTTCCAATTCTTCTTCCGTTCGGACGATGCTTTCCGTGTTATAAGAAATACGTTGGCATACAATATTGTTTTTCTTATTGTAGGAACAATTTGCACTGTTTTGGTAGCGTTGCTTTTGTATAACCTCACAAGAAGAACATTGGTAAAAATATATAACACAATTATGATTTTACCGAAATTTATGTCAATGGTTCTCATTGCGTACATAGTTTATGCTCTTTTAAATCCTGCTTCCGGTGTTGTAAACCAGTTGCTCGGTAATTTAGGCGTTGCTTCTGTGGATTGGTATTCCAAACCGGTTGCATGGCCGTTTATTATAACCTTTGTTTACCTTTGGTCAAGTGTAGGTTGGGGCTCAATCATATATTACGCCGCTCTTATGGGAATAAATCCCGAACTTTTTGAGGCGGCTGAAATTGACGGTGCTTCAAAAATACAACAAACAATTCACATTGCTGTTCCCGAAATTATGTCACTTGTAATTATTCAGACAATTTTATATTTCGGTCACATGTTCAGCGGAGATTTCGGACTTTTCTACCAAATTCCGCGAAACGTGGCAACACTTTATCCGACAACGGATATTATAAATACTTATACTTTCCGTTTACTTACAAACGGAGATATGTCGAAGTCTGCCGCAGTCGGACTTATGCAGTCTGTTGTGGGCGTAGTCCTTATAGTAACGGTTAATCTTATAGTTAAAAAGATTAGTCCCGAAGACAGCTTGTTTTAATTAGGAGGCACATCAATGAACAGAAAGAAAAAAGAATTTACAAAAGGTCAAATAGCGTTAAATATATTTTTCATAATAACGAGTTTGACATACATACTTCCACTTATATTAATGCTTTCCATATCTGTTTCTTCAGAAAATGCCATAACAGAGTATGGATATACATTTTTACCGAAAGAATGGGGATTTGACGGATATAAGGCGGTTTTTAAAAATCCAGAACAACTTTTAAATTCCTATAAAATCACAATTATATATTCAATTGCGGCAACGTTATTGTCAATGCTTGTAAAAGCTCTTGCGGCATACCCGTTGTCAAGACCGACTTATAAGTTTAAAAAGCAAACAACAATGTACTTGTTTTTTACAATGCTTTTTTCCGGCGGTCTTGTTCCAACATATATAATCAATACAAAATATCTCCACTTGGATAACACTATTTGGATTTATATTTTGCCCGGTCTTGTTGCCGCTTGGGATATTTTCATAATGAGAACATTTTTCCAGGGCTTGCCAAACGGTTTGGTTGAAGCCGCAAAAATAGACGGAGCAAGTGAATTTAGAATATTTTTCACAATGATACTTCCTCTTTCCACTCCTGTTCTTGCATCACTTGGATTTATGTATTTGGTTGGAAAATGGAACGACTGGAACACAGCGTTGCTTTACATAAGAGATACGGAAAAGTATTCACTTCAATATTTGCTTCAGAGAATTTTGAGGGAAGCAGATTTTATCAACTCTATGGCAAAACAAGGTCTTTCAACCGGTGATGTGGCGGTTCCGACAGAAACCACACGTTATGCAATGGCTGTTTTGGCTGCTGGCCCTATGATGGTAATATTTCCGTTTTTTCAAAAATACTTTGCACAAGGTCTTACAATCGGTTCTGTTAAAGGTTAAAACTGTGCTTTTATGTTTTATTTAATTATGAAAAAAACAAAATAATATAATTTCATAAAGGAAGGAAGAAAAAAATGAAGAAAAACAAAACAAAAAGAATTGTGTGCGGTATGCTTGCCATTATAACGGCTCTTTCGTTTACCGCTTGCACAAAAGAAAAACAAAATGAGAATACGGAAGGCAAAATTAAGCTTAACTGGATACTTAATGCTTCCGAAAAACAAAAAGATGCTGACAAAGTTTGGTCGGTATGGAATGAGAAGCTTAAAGAATATGAAGGATTTGAAAATACCGACGTATCTTTCCAGATTATTCCAAGTGCTGATTACAAACAAAAAATCACTCTTATGCAAACAAGCGGAACACAGATGGATGTAGTTTCCACCTATACTACAGATTTTCAGAGTGATGTTCAAAATGGAGTTTATGTAGATTTGACAGATATGCTCGATCAATATGCTCCGGACATAAAAAAAGAAATTCCCGATTGGGCAATTAACCTTATGAATTATGAAGGAAAAATTTATGGTATCCCAAACTATCAGCAGATGGCTAACCCAATGTGGTGTTATACTTTCGAAAAAGACAATGCCGAAAAATATTTGGATGCAGAAGCTTTAAAAAAAGAAGCACTTTCAAGTGATGTTCTTACAAAAGGTACACTCGACATTTTTGAAAACTATATGGAATCTTTGAAAAAAGACGGAAAACTCAATTTGGGTATTCGTGGTGGTACAATGTGGTGCTTTAAAGGTTATGCAAACCTTGACGGCGGAATGTGTTTCCGTTATGAAACAGACAGACCTATTGTTGAAAATCTTATTGAAACAGATTCCTACAAAATGTATTCCAAACGTGCTGTAGATTGGTTCAAAAAAGGTTACATAAGAAAAGACGTTTTGAGTGCGGAAGAAGCTAAAGGTGATTACGATATTTGGTACGAACAGTATAACAAATTTGCCGAAGATAACTACAACAAAACTAAGGATAAACAGGTTAAAATGGTTCAGTCATCTGAAAATTTCCACATACAGATTACAACAAATGTAGGAAACGCTGTTTCAGCATTGTCTAAAAATCCTGTTCAGGCTTTGAAACTTATGGATCTTATGTATACTTCAAAGGGTAAAGATTTGTACAGAACTCTTTGCTACGGTATAGAAGGTGAACATTACAAAAAAATCACAGAAGACAGAATTGAACCTATCGGTTATGTAGGAGCTCCTTCTGCTGAATCTCCTTACGGACTTAACAAATGGGCTGTTGGAAATACTGCAAATGCTTTCGAACTCAATACTGAACCTGAAGGCTGGAACGATTATGTATTCAATGATTGGAACAAAAACGCTTATAAATCGCCTATAATGGGTATAAGCTTCGACTTCAGCTCAATCGAAAGCGAACTTGCTCAATGTAAAGCTGTTACTTCCGAATACTATGTTCAGCTTGCTACAGGTGCTTTGGACGACTACGACAAAACATATAAAGAAGCAATGAGCAAACTTGAAGTTGCAGGCTATAAAAAGGTTAAAGCAGAACTTCAAAGACAAATTGACGAATATATTGCAAAAAACAAAAAATAATTTAAAATTAACAAAAAGGGTGACGTGAAGTACATCTTTCGTCAACCAAAAAACAAATTGTTTAAATATTATATGAAAGGATTTTTATTATGAAAATTTCAAAAAGAGTTTCATCTCTCGTTCTTTCACTTTTAATGCTTACTTCAACGGTTGGCGTTGCAAATGCAAACGATGCAACCGAACAAACAGAAACACCGACTCCTATATATTACGATTTGTCAAAAGTATTTAATACAAGTATTTTTGCAAATGAGAACGATACTGTTCCCGCAGGTTCGACTTGGGGTTACAACAATACAGGATATGAAGGTACTACTTTGGTAACACACAGAAGCGGTTTTTCTGTAACTACAAAAACAAATGCTCCTTGGTGGAACAATTATTCCGCAAAGAAAGCTACAAAAAAAGAAGACGGTACAAGCGGTGAAGAGCTTGGGGAAATCACAAATTCATTTTCGGACAATATACTTACATTCAAAAAAGATTTTGTGAATTTAGGTATAGAAAAATATAAAGAGGTTGTATTGGATTGTGTTGCTTCTAACAGTGATGTACCTTTTAAAATAGGTGAAATGTCTGCAACGGCGAAAAATGCATATTCTTTTGAAAGCGACAACGCTTCTGTTACATTTCCCGGTAGCGGAGCTGTTTCGCAAAGCTTGAATTTCCTTTTCGTAACGGGAAGAAGTAATGGTTCTTCATGGCCTAAAGTAATAATTGAATATGCCAATGGTGATAAAGACACACATCAATTTGTTGTTAGTTGGGCTGATGGTGGTAGCGTTAAAGATGGTGATTCCACTTATTGGGGTAGTAATGTTTACAACCAAAATGGAGACTTGACTTTGGGAACAGATAATAAAATAGTTTCCGATACAAACGGTAAGTCCGCATTCAGAGCTGTATCATTTACTACAAAGAATAAAGTAATTAAAAATATAACAGTTACCGCAAACAAAAGAGCTCTCGTTGCCGTAACTGAATTTCCTGTAACAGCAACAGAATATAAAGAGTTAAAAGGTACAGAAATTGATTGTGCTTGGAATGCTGTAAAAGAAAAAGCTACATTTTCCAATATGAAAGCAATTATTGCTTACGATGACGAAATGAAAATATGCGGAATTTCTGCCGATGATGTTATCGAAAGCGGAGCAACAGCAAAAATTTCCGCTTATAGAGACATAATTTCAAAAACCAAAACAGATCCGAAATATATCGATTTTGAAAAAAATACAAGTATTTTCGGAAATGAAAAAGATTCAGTTACAAAATGGGGTTACAACGATGGTATTCATACATGGACTAATGATGTTGAAAGTGTAGCGGAAGAACAAAGCGGATTTTCAGCTACATCAAATGATACTTGGGATTCCTATAAAGATAAAAGTAATGGTAATAAAGTTGTAAATTCTTACAATTCTACAAACGGAATTTTTACCTTTGCCAAAGGCTTTGTAAATTTAGGAATATATTCTGACGGCTCAACTTCATATACATCCACAGCTGTTACATCGGATATTCCTTTTAATATCGGAACATCTTTAAGCAGTTCTTCACCTAATGCTTTTGCATTTAATGACAAGTTGGATGCTGCTGAATTAAGTGTTACTTTCAACGGAAATAAAATACCTGCACAAAGCTTAAATCTTCTTATTGCAAGAGGTAGTGCACTTGCATTTCAACCTAAAATGACTGTAAAAATAAAATATACGGACGGAATTGAAAATACACAAAGTGTTTATGTTTATGATTCAAGTAACGGAAGTGCAACAGTTGATGGACAAAAGTATGGTGGTTGGGAAGTATATGCTCAGATGCCGGATTATAAATTGTCAAACGGTACTATTATGGTAAATAATAGTGATGGAAGTGAAAATATGAAGAGATCAGGTTTGAGAGCAATATCTATTGACACAAACGGAAATGCAATTGAGTCCGTTACAGTAAATGCACATAATATGGCTCTCGTTGCTGTAACTGAAATTTATCAGACTTATGACGAATTTATAGCTTCCGCAAAATACAATGATGTAAAAACTGCTTGGGAAACTGTACAAAATGTACCTGACGAAACTAATAAAAAAGTTATGATTGATTATGCAGACGAGCTTGAAGCAATGGGAATTCCTCTTATTGCAATAGATTCAACAAAAGATGCTAATGGAAATTATAAGATTGAAAAAGCAGTTGAAGACTATAAAAAAGGCTCAATCACATGGAGTTACACAACATCAGATGGAACAGAAAATAAAGTTGATGTTACTGTTTCCGTAACAAACACAACAAAAGAAGAGCAATCTTATGAAATAATCGTTGCTTCTTATACTTCAGCTGATTATAAGCAACTTTCCGATGTAAACTTTGAAACAATCAGTGCTACAGAGGATAATGTTTCCAAAACTGTTTCCGTTTCAAAAACAGACTATATTAAAGTTTTTGTTTGGGATTCATTCGGTTCACTTCAACCTGTAGGCGAAGAAGTTACAGCACAGTAATCAATTGAAGATTAAAACGATTTATTTGAAATCTACACATTCCTATAACAATGTAAGGGCAGATATTGTTGTCTGCCCTTTACTAAAACAAAAAAGAAATTTATTTTCTGTCGATATTTTAAAAAACGGTGGCTGACATATTTAATTTTTACCTTGTCAGCAAAATATATAATTAAGGAGACTGAATATGAAAAAGAAAATTTTTGCAGTTGTTCTATCTTTGGTAATGACTGTTCTTCCTGTCAGCAGTCCGATTTACGCAAATTCGGAACAGACGGAATATTACTACTATGATTTATCAGAAAAATTCAATACAAGTATTTTTGCAAATGAGAACGATACTGTTCCCGCAGGTTCGACTTGGGGTTATTTCGATGGAAAAGACAATAACGGATTTTCCGCTACCACAAATGACACTAAGTCTTGGTGGAACACATATTATTCTAAAAATAGTAATTATGTAAATGTATACAATTCCGAAACGGGAATTTTTAGCTATCCCGGTTTTTTGGCTAATGCTGGAACAGTAAATTTTAATACCAATAATGTAAATACAAACTTATCTTTGGAAAAAGATATTCCATATTCGCTTAAAAGCAGTGATATGAATGTAACGTCAAAAAATGCGTATGCTTTTGGTAAAAATGATGCAACCGAAAATACTTTAATTTTATCGGGAAGCAAAAGTGCTTGCGAATATTTAAATTTGCTTTTTGCGGTAGGCGGTAATACTTGTTTAAAGGAAACTCTTGTTACTGTTAAATACATGGATAACACTACGGAAGAATTTAAATTCAGACCGAGCTGGGCAAAAGGTGGAGACAGAACTGTTACCGAAACCGTTGACGGAAATACTGTCAGCACAAAATATGACGGTTGGAGAACTTTTGTTCAAGCAGACGATTTGCTTTTAAAAGACGGAAAAATTGAAACTCAAACCACTTTTAATGGTGTTGATACCAATAGCAATAATTTAGCTTCTTCATTTCGTTCCGTAACTCTTGAAATTAAAGGAAAAGCTATAAATGAAATTAAGGTAAAATCTCAAAACAGAGCTCTCGTTGCCGTAACCGAAGACCTTTTCACAGAATCAGAATTTATGGATAAATACGGCGAAGAAATAAAAAACGCATGGAGCAATGCTTTGCAAAATCCCACAATAGATAATATGAAAAAAGTGGTAGATTATGCAGATAAAATGGATAATGCGGGCGTATCTTATTCAAAATTGGATTCTCAAATGAGCGAAGATGAAATTAAAAACAAAATTCAAAGCTATCGTGATAAGGTAAGCCAAATTAAAGATGTGGATAACGTTTATTACGACTTGTCTTCTGTTTTCAATACAAGTATATTTGGTGCAGTAGGTGACAATGTTTCCGAATGGGGCTTGTATGACGGAGACGGAAAAAGCGGTTTTACAGCATCAGCCAACGATTGGAAAAAAACAACAACTTCAAGCTCACTTTCATATTCCGATAATATGTTTGACTATGCAAAAGAAATTGTAAATCTTGGAATCAGTGCAACAGGTTTGACAAAAGCTGAAAATCTTAAAAAGAATATACCTTTTATGATTGACAGCACAAAATTGAATGCAAAATCGAAAAATGCATATTTCTTTGACGGTAATTCCGGTAAACCGGGAAAAATTGTTTTAAACGGAAGCGGCATTACTTCTGAACATTTAAATCTTCTTTTTGCAATAGGTGGAAATAAAGACCTACCGACATATAACATTACTGTTGAATTTACAGATGGTGATAAAAAAGACTATTCTTTCAAACTCTCTTGGGCAAGAGCCGGTGAAAATAATATAAATGGTACAAAATATCAAGGTTGGAATAACTATTGCCAGCAAGCGGATTTAACCTTGACAAACGGTACAATTCAGGCTTCACCTGATTCAAGCGGAACTGGTACAGCTTTGAGAGCTATAGCTCTTGAAACAGGAAAGGCAATCAGAACAATTACAATTTCTGCTTGGAACAGTGCACTTTTGGCCGTAACCGAAATGCCTTTAAGCTATGACGAATTTATGGCTGCAAATAAGACTGAAATCGAAAATTTGTGGGCAAAACTTCAAAACGGCGAAGAAACAGCTGAAAATATGGCAAAAATGATCGCTTACGGCGATGCAATGGAAAAAAACGGTATTCCCGTTATATTTATTGACGATACAAAAGACGGTGACGAATATAAGATTGAAAAAGCGATTGCAGAATATAAGAAAAAAATCGTAAGTATAAAAGGTTCAAATGTCGAAAGACGTTCCGAAGAGGAAGTTGTGTTTGAATTTGAATTTTCCAATTCCGTAAATGTTATAGCGAATAATATATCAGTACTTAAAAACAATAAAGAGTTTAACGATTTCGGTTTTTCTGTTTCCGGTAATGTTCTTAAGGTTACAATTCCCGAAACGAGAAACGGTGGAAATAAGTACAATGTTACTGTAAAGGACGTTGAAAATGCAAATTCTCTTTATTCGTCCTATAAACTTGAAAATGAGTATACTTGTGAATAAACAACACCCGATTATTATACATATTCTTACTCTAACGGTTCTTTTGAAATAAAAAATAATTCAAAGGACAACAAAGACGATTATGTTGCTTATGCAGTGGAATTTAAAAACAAAGCTCCAATAAAAGCTACTGTTCAGACAAAAGATACTACTGCTGAAAGCTTAACGGAAAATGAAAGTGTAATAAAAACATTTTTGTGGAATAAGAAACAGAAAACCATTTCCAATGACAGTGCAATTGAAAAATGTTTAAAAGAAGAAAATAAGAGTGCTGATTACAACAATCCTTCCTATAACGTTTCCGACAGTTCATTTGTTGTTGAGGGATATACACCTTCAAAACTTGAGGGAAAAGTTGTAAATGTTAAGCTTGTTGACAAAAAAGGAAATAACGACAAAATTATACTTGCAGACAGCATAAAAAGCGGTAAAAATGGATATTTTTGCTTTGATTGGGAAATTCCCGAAAGTATTTATACATCGGCAATGGATATATATGTTTTAATCGGCGGAGACGATTTTGCAGATGTTGTAACATCAACAAATGTTGTATATTATACAACTACAGCAGAAAAAACAACACTTGCAACAGCGTTAAAAACTATGACAAAAGACGATATTGAAAATGATTTAACAAATATTTTGAATACGTTTTCAGTAAGCTTTGCACCTGCAAAAAATATTTCAAAAGAAACTTATGCAAAACTTATTTTTGAAAATCAAAGTCAAATCAATGAAAATAAGCTTGCCGATTTACAGAAATTACTTAAACAGTTGGCTATTATCGGTGCTTTGAACGAAAATAAAGCAGAGTTGGTATTCGACGAAAAGAATATGCTCATGTATAACGACATTATGGGATATAGCGAGGCTATAGACGTAAATGGTGTTACACTTTTCGACATTTACAAGAATTCGATTTCCGAAAGCGGAATTTCCGAAATCAAAAATGCCGTTCTTTCGGGTACATATAAAAACGAAAACGAAAAAACGGCTTACCAACAGCTTATAAACGCCATAGAAAAAGCAATTTTCTTAAATGCAGTCAATTTTCCGAAAAACGGTGGAACAGGATATATAACTTTGCTTTTAACAAATGCAAATGCACAACGTGTGGGAGTTGATGTTTCAAAATTTGTCAATACAACAGATTGCCTCAATTATATATCGGCAGGTAAGCCTTACGCAAGTATTGATGCATTTAACACAAAAATTAAAAACTATACTGCTCCGATTATAGTAAATCCGGGTTCAAATTTGGGTAGCTCGTCAGGTGGTTCATCTAACAGACCGTCTGTTTCTATAAGCGGTATGGATATAAACAAAGAACCGAAAGATAATAATACTTCAAATTCCGTATTTTCAGATCTTTCAACAGATCATTGGGCTTATAACAGTATTGTTTCTCTTGTAAATAAGAAACTTCTTAACGGAAAAGGAGATAATATGTTTTATCCCGAAAGCGGAATTACGAGGGGAGAACTTGTTAAAATAATATGTGAAGCTTATGGTCTTTCAGCTACGAAAAAAGCAGGCTTTATCGACACAAACGGAAAATGGTATGAAGAATACGCCAATATTGCTTTTGAAAACGGTATTATAAAAGGGATTTCAGATACAGAATTTGGCGGTGATGCTGTTGTTACAAGACAAGATTTGTGTGTAATTCTTTATCGCTTGTCAAAAGCTGACGCAAATGGAGAGCTTAACTTTACTGATAGTAGTGAAATAGCACCATACGCTAAAAACGCTGTTTCATATATGGTTGAAAAAGGTATTATAAGCGGATTTTCCGACGGAAGCTTCAAACCGTTTGACGGTTGCACAAGAGCACAAGCCGCAAAAATTTTGGATTTGTTTTTTAATGCCGAATAAGGGAAGGTGAAGATAGAATGAAGAAAATTTTAACTACATTGGTTGCATTTGTAATATTGTTGTCCTGTACGAGTGTACAGGCGACAACGTTTACAGATGTTGACGAAGAATATATAAACGCAATTGCAGGTTTGGGAATAATGAATGGTTACGATGACGGAACTTTTCTTCCCGATACTCCCATGACAAGAGCTGAATTTGCACAGCTTATTTCAAACTTATTTTTCAAAGAAGAAGCTGAGGATAATTCTTGGGATAAGGAATATATGGGTGACAGCAACGAAAATGACCTTATAACAGATGTTGCCGACGATGAAGACAGACAAATTTTTTCAGATGTCTCAAAAGATCATTGGGCATATAACGCAATAACGAATGTATATTCTTTGGGATATATGAATGGTGTTACCGAAGATACATTTGATACTGAAAGCTACATAACCACAAACCAGGTTTACAAGGTTATGGTAACAATTTTGGGATATAAACCGCAAGCATATATAAAAGGCGGATATCCCGACGGTTACAGAAGAATGGCCAATGAATTAAAAATAACAAACGGAGTTTCAAGTAACGGCGAAGCGAAACGTGGAGACGTTGCAAGAATAATTTATAACTGTTTTGACGTTGAAATGCAGTATTTGACAACCGTCGGAGAAAAGATGGACTATACAAAAAGCGGTAAAACCTTTTTGAACGATATTCTCGACTGTTATTACATTGAGGGAAGAATGACAGATAACGGTATAGTAAACTTTGTGGGAAGGTCGCAAGATACAAACAGCGTTGTGGTTTCAAATCTTAAAATTAAGCTTACAAATGAAACCGATTACATAAGAGAATATATTGGAAGAGATGTTAAGGTTTATTACAAAAAGGATAGCGATGTAAGAGAAGCCATATATGCAAGCTTAACGGGAAATGACGAAACAATTGTAATTCCAGCAAGAGAATTTTTAAAGTATTCCGACGAAACTATTGTTTATGAAGAAAAAGACAATCAAAAAAGAGTAAGTGTTAAAAATTCCAATGTTATTAAAAACGGAGAAATTTTAACTTCATATTCGGAAGAAGATTTCAAAATGAATAACGGCTTTATCACACTTATTAAACCTAAAAAAACCGGTAATTATGATTTGATTGTTGTTGAAGCTTATACTTGTTTTTATGTTGACAGCGTTGACAAGGAAAACAAAAAAGTATATTCAAAGGAATCTTTGTTGGCAAAAAAATATATTGATTTTTCATCCGAAGAGAAAAACTACTATATCTATGACTCAAACAAAAGCAGAACGGATTTTTCCGCTATTTCCGCAGGAATGATTTTAAGTGTTTCACAAAGTGAAAATGTGGTAAAAGTAAAAATTTCCGATAAAAAGCTTTCTAATTATCTCGTTACCTCAAAAGGTACTGAAGATGGTCATATTTATGTTCAAAACGGAGAGGAAAAATATTATTTTTCCAAAGACTTTTTGGATTTGTATGATGAAAGTACAGTTGAAGCAGGCACAGCGTATCTTTTGTACCTTGATGCTTTCGGCGAGATTGTAAAAGCCGAAAAAAATGATGCTACAGGTGTAAAAGTAGGTTTCTATGTGGCTATGAAACAAGACTGTGGCTTGGACGGAGAATGGCAGATTAAATATTTTTCCGAAGAAGGCGTAATGGAAGTAAGCGCATTCGGAGATAAGGTTTTGTTGAAAGACGAAAACGATGTTGAAAAAACATATAGAAAATTTGAAGATGTAAAAACGATACTCGACAATTACAAAGGTCTTTTCCGTTACAGTGTAAACAGTCAAAACGAAATGACTTATGTTGAATTGGCAGCAAAAAGAAAAGACAGAGGTCAAAATCAAAATAATCGTCTCGTTATGTTGGAATTGGAAAGAAATCAGCCTTTGGGAACGGCCGTAAATGCTTATTACAAGCTTACACAAGGCTTTTCTGGAATTGCGATAATCGATTCAAAAAGCAATACTAAAGTATTTAAGTATGATGACAGAAATCTCAACGATGATGACGGCTATGCTATTTACGACAGAAATATTTTTGTAAACGACAGTACATACGATGTATGTTGTTACTCTCTTAACGGTGATGCACAACAAGCAGATTTTGTACTTTATGCTTCGGGAGAAGAAAAGAAAATCGATGCCACTGACAGAACAGTTGCAATTGTAAAAAGTGTAACAAAAGGACTTGATAATAAAGGAGAACCTGCAAATATAGTTAAAGTTTACGCTGACGGAAGTGTTACAGAAACAATTTTTTACTGTGAAGACAGCGTTTTAAACAATGTGGTAAATCACAGACAGGAAACAGGCTCAACTCATGATTCAGCGTCCTATAAAATTGAAATGGGCGACATAATCAGATATGACTTAAATTCTGATGGCACATTAAAAAGAATTTATCTTATGTGGGACGAAAATATGCAAAATCCTCATTATGCCGGAACAAATCAACAAGGTCACCTTCCCGGTACAATCGGATATTTCGATGAAACACTCGATAATGCTCAAAATGGTGAAACAATGCCTTATGCATATTACAATTATCTCAACGATGACGGAAGTGCAAGATATAACAAAGATGCAGATTTGTGGAAAACAGGTCACATGAGAATATACAGTGCTGTTCCGATGTATGCCGATTCAAGTCATGTTACACTTACAACTCAGGATATTACCGTAAGTGAATATGCACCTTACGATTCCAAATATGTAACAGAAACATTTTCATACACGGTAAATGTTCCTGTGTACACCATAAAGAATAATACACTTACAGCTTCATTGGTACCTGTTTCAAGTCTTAAAACTTATGAATTGTACGGTGAAGATTGCGACAGAGGTTTCTTTATGACACGTGTCGGACAAATTCTTGCAAATGTTTATGTCAGAGGATATACAGGAAGATAAGAAAGGAAGAAAAAATATGAGAAAAATTTTTAAAAAATCTTTTTGCTTTTTTATTGTAGCTGTTCTTTTGCTTTCATATAACGTTTTTGCGGATAGTGTAAAGTCCTTTGCACTTCCAAATGACTATAGTTTGGTAATGTGTGAAAATTCCCGTGTTGTTATAGCGGAAGGAGAATTTGATGTTATTTCTTCCGCTCCCGTAAGGGAAGATAACGTTCTTATGTTGCCCTTGCGTACACTTTTTGAAAAAATGGGTTACACTTTAAGTTATGATAACGGTAAATGTACTCTTGACGGAGATAAACAAATTTCCGTAACCATGGATAGTGATGTAATAACAGTTGATAACGAGGAAACAACGCTTTCAGCAATTGTTAAAAACATAGATGGAAGCTTGTATGCTCCGTCAGATATTGCCGAAGTATTCGGTAAATACATAAAAAACACATCAGACGGACTTTTTATTTTGTATACCGGAAAATATTACGATAAATATGAAGACGATTTGATGAAGTTACAAGGAGTTTATGTACAGGAAAACGGAAAAGATACCAATAACGGATTTTCCAACAGTCCAGTTGCTACTCTTGACAGAGCATCAAAAATTGCCGCAGGTTATGCAAAGGCTTATGGTTTTAACTATCCCGTTCATATTTTTGTAAAAGGCGGTAAATATAGATTTTCTGAAACTTTAAAATTGGATAGTAAAGTGTTTGGTTCGGAAAATTTCAAAGGTTTGAAAATTGTGGGTTATGACGGAGAGGTGGAATTTACAGGTTCAACAAAAATTCCTTCCGAAAAATTTAAGCCCGTTACCGATGCATCAACTCTTGCCAGACTTCCCAAAGCTGGAAGAGGAAGGGTAGCTTACGTTGACCTTAATGAGCTTGGAGTAACAAGTATTAAAAAGAATGATTCGTTAATTTCCAACAATGACTGGCTTCCGTATCTTTATTTAAATGATAAAGAACAAGTGAATGCAAGATGGCCAAATACAGATTTTGCTACCGTTTATTCAGTTCCTCAAAGAGGTTCAATCGGATATAGCGAAGCAAATTGTAACAGATGGGAACAGGCGGATGATTTGAGAGTAACTGCGTTTTTTGGTGTGGATTATGAGTACAGACGCTCGAAAATTCAGTCTGTAGATACAAAATCAATGACTTTGATACAAAAAACAGGTGAATATATGATGCCCACAGGTAGTGGTGTGGGTAAAAGATGGTATGCTTCAAATTTGCTTGAAGAAATAGATTTGCCCGGAGAATGGTACGTTGACAGAACAAATAACGTTTTGTATTATTATCCGCCTTATACATTAAAAAATGCGGATTTGGAACTTGTAACACTTTTAAACACTTCTATGTTTGATATTACCGGTTGCAGAAATATTACTTTTTCCAACATAAAATTCGCCAAAGTTGGCGGAAAAGGTATTGTTGCCAATAAATCAGACGGATTGTCTGTATTGGATTGTAAGTTCCAACATATACAAGATTCTTGTATTACTGTTCTTGAAAACTCATTTAATTTTACCGCAATGGGAAATGAAGTCTATATGTGTCACACAGTTTTCGCTGATATGTTAGCAGGTAACATTGTTACGGCGGAATCGGGAAATTTTAAAATTTCAAATAATCGTTTTATAAATGTCGGAATTTATCCTCATACAGCAAATGCTGTATTTAAAGGAGGATTAAGTTCACCTGAACGTGTGGGAAACATAGGTGTTGAAATTAATAACAATGTTATTCAAGACTGTGCAAATGCAGTTGCGGCTATAAACGTAATTGGAGCAAACATAAAAATTCATCACAATGAAATTGTAAATCATGCACGTCATATAAAAGATGGCGGAGCAATATATCAAGGAAGAACAAATAGTTTCAGAGGAAACGATATTTCTTTTAACTATATTCACGATTTCAACAAGGATAATTTCTATTGCGGAATTTACAGCGATGACGGTTCCGCAGGCGGTTATTGGCATCACAATATCACTAAAGATATAAACAGACTTTGTATTGTCGGAGCGGGACCCGAGACACAGTTTATGTATAACCTTGCCATAAATAATAAGGTGGCAGGAACTGTAGGCGACCGTATGTCTTGGTCTGCCGATCTTTACGGTAATGGCGGAAAAATGCAAAAAGAAGTTGAAAAAGCTTTGGAAAATGAAAATTATGCAAATACGTTTCCTCAGCTTAAAGAAGCTTTGAAAAGAGATCCGTTTTTTGCACCGTACAATGGTGTATATTTCGGTAATGTTGGAATTAATGCCATTGGTGAAAGCGGAGCTTACGGTATTCAGGAGCAGATTGCGACTTACGGAGCAAAGACAATTGAAAGAAATGGAAAAGATTTCAACCTTGACGGTTTAAACAGTACAAAAGAGGGCAATAAGGGTTATGTTTACAGTGATGACTATTTCCAAGATCCCGAAAATGAAATTTGGGATGTAAAGGAAGATAGTCAACTTGCCGAAGATTATCCTGAACTTTTGGAAATTAAAACGGAAGAAATAGGTATTGAAGATGAATACAGCAGTCTTTTGAAAAATGAGGATAGCTTTAAACTTATTTATCCTTCCAATGGTCTGACGGGAATACAACCGAAAAATTTACGTTTTTCGTGGGAGCTTATGCAAGGTGCGGGAAAATATAAACTTGTTGTTGCAACCGACCCTGAGCTTACAAATGTTGTATTGGAGAAAACAGTATATCCGGACGGTGACTATATTGCTTTTGAAACAAGTGACCTTGAGCTTGATAGCGTTTATTATTGGAAAGTTTATGCAGAGGGAATGGCAAGACAAAGTAAGTTTATAAAAGAAAGTAATGGTGTCCCTTACTGTTTTAAAACAGCTAAAAAAGAAGAATTTTCAAAGGATAATCTTAAGCTTGCTATTGATACACTCAACGAATTTTCCGAATCAATAAAAAGCGGTGACTATGAATATGAACAGGTATTTGTTGATGAGCTTGAAGAAATAATTAAAAAGAGTGAAGAAGTATATAGAAGCTCGATAAATCAAGATGAGGTTGACGAAACGGAAGAAGTGATTTATGCATTTATAAAACGTTCACCGTTTTATATGAAACTTGATTATAAATCACCATCCTTTATAACCGATTCAACAACAGAATGGACTACTCTTCAAAAAAGTGAGGATACCGTTGTTACATACAATAAAGACGGATTTACCATTACTCCGAAAGATAAGAGAGGTTGGCTTGCAACAAAATCCGACATAGTAAATGAAGTTGTTTGCTTTAATGTTAAGTTTGACAATCTTCACGAACAGGGAAGTAAATATCAAGGCTTTGACTACAGGCTCAAAGACGATTCCACAAGAGGATATTTGTTTATTGTAAAAGAAAATATTTTTGAAATGCAAACCTCACACGGAACCTACTATAAAGCATTACCCAATTTTAATCTTAAAGCAGGGCAATGGTGTGAAGTACAGCTTGGTGCGGTAACAACTCCGACAGGCGTTTTATTCTTTGCTACTATAGACGGAAAGCTTATATTTGCCGAATTGGATCAAACCGTACAAAAAGTAACGGAAGGTGGAAGATTTGCCATTCGTACAAATGATACTGACAGCATTCACATTAAACCTGCAACAAATATTCCGGAAAAACAGTCACTTATTGAAAAAATTTACAGTGAATGGGAATATGTTGACAACGTTGAACATTATGCTTGTTTGCTTGACGGAACTGTAACGGCTTTGGGATTAAACAATTCAATGTATGCTTCTGTTGATAAAACAAAGCTTGCCGAAAAACTTTGGCCTCTCGTTGAAAGCGGAGAGCTTAAGTTTGACCGTAATAATTATCAGCCTTATGTTGATAAAATTTTTGAAAAAGCAGTTTTGGAAGCTTACAATCAAGGAAAAAACGATTTGCTTTTGAAGAACGGTTTAGTACATCTGTACAATGATTATGTTAAGTTTGAAAACATAGATCAAAACGGTGTAACTTTACACAGCTTTGCCAAAAAAAGACTTTCGGACAGTGACAGAATGAATATTAATACATCTTTGGCAGGCGGAGAATGCAACAGCTATGAAGAACTTAGAGCAAGATATGCACAAAAGATTTTTGTACAAAGTATAAATTCTTTTGGTACTACTTTTGTTGCTGATCCTGCTTATATGACTGAAGTCTTTACAGACGCTAATATGAAGTTTATAGGTTTTGACATAAGCGAATACAGCAATTTGTCTGACACTCAAAAGGAATATGTTCATGCCAATTTGGGTGGTGCAACGAAAAACGGAAATTTAAGTTACGAAAAAATAGTTGAAGTTTTCAATTCGTTGGTTAAAGAAATACAGCAATAAAATTTTAAAAATAAGGGAGATTGTAAAAAACACAATATTGCAAAATGAGTGTACTTTTTACGGTCTCCCAAAATGAAAATATAGGAAAGTGATTTATATGAAAAAAAATCAGAATAGCACAAATCGGAATCTCACACCCACATGCTTTGGGGACTGCATTGGCAGTTGAAAGATTGGCAGATGTTTTTGAGTTTGTAGCGGTTTGTGAAGAAAACGAGGACGAGAGAAAAAAAGCACTTGAGCTTGAACCTTATAAAAATTTGGAATTTAAAACAAAAGAAGAAATATTAAACGATTCTACAATTGACGCTGTGGCAATCGAAACAAAAGAGCTTGATTCCGTAAAAACAGCCATACTTTTTGCACAAAAAGGATTTCATATATACCTTGATAAACCGGGAAGCGAAAATTCTGAAGAATTTGAGGAACTTGTGAAAATTGTAAAAGAGAAAAAGTTGATTTTTACTTTGGGATATATGTATCGATACAATAAAGGTCTTGAAGTTGCAAAGGAAGTTGTTGATAACGGTGAAATTGGCAATATTGTCAGCATAGATACTCAAATGTCTGCAGACCTTTACGGAAAAGACCTTGATAATTTAAGTGATTTTAAAGGTGGAATGATGTTCTTTTTGGGGTGTCATTTGATTGATGTAGTATATGGATTTTTGGGTGAACCGAAAAATATTGTTACTTATATTAAAGAAACAGGCAACGGTAAAAAGAATTGCAGAGATTTTGGATATTGTGTTTTTGAGTATAAAAACGGTGTTTCAACCATAAGAACCAATGCTACGGAAATCGGTGGATACGATAGTAGACATATTACGATTTACGGAACAAAAGGAACAATAGTTATAAATCCCGTTGAAAAATGGATTGACGATAAAAAGCTTTATTCCGAAATTCGTATTTTAAAAACGAATAATGATAAAAAGGTAATTGAGAAAAAAATAAAAACAGAAGCTTATGAACGATATTTCGCAATGTTTTACAACTTTGCAAAGAATATATCGGAAAAAAATTACAGTGAAGAAAATGTTGACAGAGAATTAAATGTATATAAGCTTGTTTTAAAAGCAAGTGGAATAAATTGAATTTAAAAAGGAGAATAAAAATGGAAAGTAAACAGATTATTTTTACAGAGCTTAGAAAATCAGAATTAAAAAATGTGGAAATAACTTCACCTGTTGATGATGAAGTATTGATAAAAACAGAATATTCGGCTATCAGTGCAGGAACTGAAAGATCAAATTATGTTGGAGACAGAATTTCAATATTTGATGATGAAAATGCACCTGTGGTATTTCCGAGATACCCCGGTTACAGTTCTTCGGGAATTGTTTTGGAAGTTGGAGAAAATGTTAAAGAGTTTAAAGTCGGAGACAGAGTGCTTATGGCTGCGGGCTATCACAGAAGCATAACAAAGCTTAAAGAAAGATTTTTGGTTAAACTTCCCGATACTGTATCTCTTAAAGATGCGGCATACGGCTATATTTCTACATTTCCTATGGCTGCCGTAAGAAAAGTAAAACTTGAAATCGGCGAATCGGCAATGGTTATGGGACTTGGAATTTTGGGATTGTTTTCAATTCAGATTTTAAAAGCAGCAGGTGCTGTTCCCGTTATAGCTGTAGATCCGATAAAATCAAAAAGAGACCTTGCTTTAAAGTTGGGGGCAGATTATGCTTTTGATCCAACGGAAGCAGATTTTGAAGAAAAAGTAAAAAGTGTGTCCGGTGGAGTTAATGTGGTTATAGAAGTTACAGGACTTGGAACAGGAATGACACAAGCGTTGGGGTGTATGAAAAAAATGGGAAGAATGGCTTTGTTGGGTTGTACAAGAAATTCTAATTTTAAAGTAGACTATTATCGTCAAGTTCACGGACCCGGAATAAGCATAATTGGGGCACATACAATCGCAAGACCAGATTTTGATTCTTCACCCGGACTTTGGACGTCAAAAGATGATATGAATGCCTATGTAAAATTATTGGAATTCGGAAGAATTTCTTGTAATGAATATAATGATGTTCTTTTCTCTCCTAATGACAGTGACGAGGTGTATACAAGAGTTGCGGACGACAAGACTTTTCCTGTAGGTGCTTTATTTGATTGGACTGAAATATAATTATATGTTATAAGAACAAAAAGGAAGTGAATTTTTGCTATGAATACAAAAAAAATTTATGTATCAAAAAATGGAAACGATGAAAATTTCGGAACTATAAACGAACCGCTTTTTACACTAAAAAAAGCAATTGAAAGACTTGGTGTTGATGGTGGGGAAATTTACGTAAGAGAAGGACGTTATCGTTTTTTTGAAACTCTGGAAATTGTTGAAAAAAGAAATATAAAAATTATGCCTTACGAAAATGAAACCGTTTACTTTGACGGTGGAGCCGTTATTCCCAACGAGCGTGTAAAAAAGCTTACTGACGAAAATGCAAAAAAGAGAATTATAAACAAAGACGTTATAAAAGATGTTTATGAGGCGGATTTATCGGGCTTGCAAATTCAATTGGAAAGAATGCCTAATATTGGATTTTGTCGTAGTGTAAAAGCTTCACCAAACGAACTTTTTATAAATAATAAACCTCAGACAATAGTTAAGTATCCGAAAGATGATAAAGAACCTTATCCTCTCATAACAATAGATGGCGGAAGTAAGCCCGGTGCAGGAGAATTTGACCAAAGAAATCCTGTAGTCGGATATGAAGACGAAAGATGTTCACTTTGGAAAGAGGCCAAAGATGCTTCATTGAGCGGTTATTTTGTTTGGAGTTATGCTCACGACATAATCGGAATTGAAAAAATCGATACCGAAAATAAAACAATAACCTTGAACAGCCCTCATTACGGAAGAGTTGAAAGCAGACCCTATTGTAATTGGAGAATTGTTAATTTACTTGAAGAAATTAGCGAAAAAGGTGAGTATTATATAGATTGTGAAAAAGAAAAAATCTATTTTATCACTGATGAAAATATAGAAAATGCGGTTTTGGAAATTTCTTCCTTACCGGAGCCTTTGATTGCAATGGAAAATTCAGAAAATATAACTGTTGATGGTTTTATTATGGAAAATTCCAGATATAGTGCTGTGTACATAGAGCGGTTATTTTGTTTGGAGTTATGCTCACGACATAATCGGAATTGAAAAAATCGATACCGAAAATAAAACAATAACCTTGAACAGCCCTCATTACGGAAGAGTTGAAAGCAGACCCTATTGTAATTGGAGAATTGTTAATTTACTTGAAGAAATTAGCGAAAAAGGTGAGTATTATATAGATTGTGAAAAAGAAAAAATCTATTTTATCACTGATGAAAATATAGAAAATGCGGTTTTGGAAATTTCTTCCTTACCGGAGCCTTTGATTGCAATGGAAAATTCAGAAAATATAACTGTTGATGGTTTTATTATGGAAAATTCCAGATATAGTGCTGTGTACATAGAGGGCGGTGAAAATTGCCTTGTTAAAAATTGCATAATAAGAAATATAGGTGTTGTTGGTATTCAAATCGGAAAAGGCTTCAAAAGTCAAGTAGACGGTACTTTGGCGGAAGGAAAATTTCCTGAAGAAAAAGAACCGCAACTGCAAAAAAGAAAATTGGGTTCTTTCCAGATTTCATTATTCCATTATGCGGCAACTGATTTTTACGGAGGAAAAAATAACGGTGTAGATCATTGTGAGATTTATTCAACAGGTGCCGGTGGTGTAATTTTAAACGGTGGTAACAGAAAAAATTTGGTACATGCCGATAACTTTGTTACAAACTGTAAAATTTACGATGTAAACAGATTTGACAAAACTTACAAAGCAGGAATTCACGTTTTGGGCTGTGGCAACAGAATAGCACATTGCGAAATTTTCGATATGTCGGGCTTTGCAATTTATATTCATGGAAATGATCATATTATCGAATATAACGATATACACGATGCTGTTAAAGATGTTTCGGACGCAGGTGCTATTTATATGGGACATGATATTTCCGAAGTTGGAAATATCATAAGATATAATCATATCCATAATTTAAAAAGAGAAAATGATTTGGGCTGGGGAATATGTGCCATCTATTTTGATGACAGTGCAAGTTTTAATCAAGTCTTTTTGAATTATTTTACAAAAGTAACAGCTCCCTTATACGGTTGTGTTCAGTCAAACAGAGGTTCTGCAACATCTATAGCAATGAATATATATTACGATTGTCCTGTTGTTATGAGACCGCATTGCAATACGCTTTTGAACGTAAGAAACGACCTTTTTGATAGAAAAAAAGCCTTTTTCCAACGTGCATTTGCCGACGAAGACGATTACAGAGGTGTTGATATAACAACAGATGTTTATAAAAAAGCGTATCCTTATCTTTATGATTTATATACCGGAAATTATAAACAGGACGTGAATATTTGGAGTAATTATATAATTGACGATGTAAATTATTTTGTTGACTATGAAAATGGCGATTATACTTTAAAAGAAAGTTGGTGGCCTGCCGTTAATTATCAGCCGGGAGTTTATGATAGCGTTCTTGGTATAGAAGACCAAAAACTTCAAAATAAAATTATTGATTTTAATATGATAGGTATACAATAGATATATTGAAAAGAGGTAGAAAAATGAAAGCAATACTTGTAAATGAAGACAGAAGTTTAAGATGGGACAATGTA
>CAYPIJ010000016.1:0-21522 GCA_964410755.1 uncultured Oscillospiraceae bacterium
GAAATAGATAAAATTTTCAAAAAAGAAAAATTTGAGTCTGATGAGCTTAAAGAAATTATGGAATACGGCGTTTTAAACGGCGGAAAAAGAATAAGACCCATACTTTTTTTAAGCGGTTACGAAATGGTGGGAAAGGATTTTAAAGAAGCTGTCGGTTTTGCTTGCTCTTTGGAATTTATTCACTCATATTCACTTATTCATGACGATTTACCTGCAATGGATAATGACGAATTGAGACGAGGTAAGCCTACATGTCATATTAAATTTTCCCATTACGGTGCAATTTTGGCAGGAGATGCACTTTTAAATTACGCTTTTGAAAATATGCTTGCCAACAAGGATAAATTTGAAAGTGAAAATTTGATTAATGCAATGCAGATAATTGCAAAAGCTTCCGGTAACGGGGGAATGTGTGCAGGTCAGATGGACGACATGGGGAAAACCATGAAAAACATTGACGATTTGAAAAAAATGTACAAAAATAAGACGGGAGCGTTGCTTAAAGCAAGTATTTTGGGCGGTTATGCGCTTTCGGGCGGAGAAGATAAATATTTCGATACGTTATCGGAATTCAGCGATATTTTGGGCATTCTTTTTCAAATAAAAGACGATATTTTGGACGTTACTTCCACAAAAGAGGAGCTTGGAAAGCCTATTTTTAGTGACGAAAAAAACGAAAAAATGACTTTTGTTTCAGAATATGGACTGGAAAAATGTCAGGAAATTTTGGAAAATTATAAAAAAGATGCACTTTCACTTTTGGAAAAAATTCCTTATGATACAAGTTTTTTAAAGGAAATGACAGTGTATATGGCAGAAAGAAAAAATTAAAAGGATAAATAAAATGAGCCTTAAAGAAACTTTGGAAAAAAAGAATATAAAAGCCATGAGTTTTGAAGAACTCAATTGTTTAAGTGAGGAAATTCGAGAATTTATTATTGATAAGGTTTCCAAAAGGGGCGGTCATTTGGCTTCCAATTTAGGAGCGGTTGAAGCTACAATCGCTCTTTATAAAGTTTTTGATTTTCCGAAGGACAAGCTTATTTTCGATGTTGGTCATCAAAGTTATGTGCATAAAATATTGTCGGGAAGGGCAGAGGGCTTTTCTGCTTTAAGGCAATATGGCGGAATGTCGGGTTTTCCGAAACGAGAAGAAAGCGAGTTTGATGTTTTCAATTCGGGACACAGTTCAAATTCAATTTCTGCGGCTTTGGGACTTAAAAGAGCTATGGATTTAAAAGGCGGAAACGGTAAGGTAATAGCTTTTATAGGTGACGGAGCTTTAACCGGTGGTATGGCTTACGAGGCACTTAACGATGCCGGTAGGAGTAATGCGGGAATAATAATAATTTTGAATGACAATGAAATGAGTATTTCCGAAAATGTGGGAGGAATTGCAAAGCATTTGGCGAAAATCCGCACAAGTAAGGAATATTACAGAATTAAAGACAGAACAACAAAGGTTTTTGAGGCTGTTCCTGTGGTGGGAAAGCCACTTAAAAATTTTATTTCAAATATGAAAAAGCCGATGAGAGATTTGGCGGCAAAAAAGCACAATAATATATTTGAACAATTGGGATTTTATTATGCCGGACCTTTTGACGGCCATAACATAAAGGAGCTTACAGAAGCTTTTTCTTCCGTAAGCAGTTTAAATAAGCCTTGTGTTGTGCATATTGTGACGAAAAAGGGAAAAGGCTATAAATTTGCGGAAAACGAGCCTGATTTATATCATGGTGTTAAGTTTTTTGAAAAAAATAAAAAAATAGCACGAAAAAAAGAAGAAAATTTTTCAAATGTGTTTGGAAATGAACTTGTTTCTCTGGCTAAGGAAAATAAAAATATCGTTGCGATAACGGCGGCAATGCCTGACGGAACAGGGTTAAACGAATTTAAAAATAAATTTCCCGAAAGATATTATGATGTGGGGATAGCCGAAGGTCATGCGGTTGGTTTGTGTGCAGGCTTTGCAATAGGTGATGCTGTTCCTGTTTTTGCGGTTTACAGTGCATTTTTGCTTAGAGGCTACGACCAGCTTTTAACGGACGTTTGCGGAATGAATTTACATTGCGTGTTTTGCGTTGACAGAAGCGGTTTGGTAGGCGAGGACGGAGAGACTCACCACGGAGTTTTCGATATTGCATATCTTACTCTTATGCCGAATATTACAGTTATGTCACCGTCAACCTACAATGATTTGAGAGATATGCTGAAAATTGCCGTAAAAGAATATAATTCACCGGTTGTTATACGCTATGCAAAAGGGAAAGAAGACGAAATTTTAAAGAAATACAACAAACCCTTTGAAAAGGGAAAAGCCAAAGTTTTAAAAGAGGGGAAAGACGTAACCTTAATATGTGAGGGGACTATGTGCGCAACCGCTTTGAAAACAGCAGAGCTTTTGGAAAAAGAGGGTATATCCGCCGAGGTTATAAATCTTATGTATATAAAACCGATGGATACAAAAACGGTTCTTTCCTCACTTTCAAAAACAAAATTCGGTGTTGTAATTGAAAATGGCGGTAAATACGGCGGTATTTTCGGTGTGATTTCCACAATTACCGATAAAAAGCTTTTGAGTGTGAATGTTGGTGATAAATTTGTAAGTCAAGGAAATACAAATAAGCTTATGGAAGAGCTTGGAATGGACTGCCAAAGTATTTGCGAGAAGATTAAAAAGGAGTTATGTTAGGTGAAAAAAAGGCTTGACGTTTATTTGGCTGAAAACGGGTATGTTTCGGCAAGAGAAAAAGCAAAAGAGCTGATTAAAGAGGGCAATGTTTTTGTGAACGAAAAAACTGTTTTGAAGGCAGGAACATTTGTGGACGAAGATTGCAAAATAACCATAAACAATACGCTTCCTTTTGTTTCAAGAGGGGGACTTAAGCTTCAAAAAGCATTGGAAAGCTTTAATATAGATTTAAAAGATAAAATTTGTGTAGATATTGGTGCTTCAACAGGCGGATTTACCGATTGTATGCTGAAAAGTGGTGCAAAAAAGGTTTACAGCATCGATGTTGGAGAAAATCAGCTTGACGAAAGCTTGAAAAATGACGAAAGAGTTATTGTTTTGGAAAAAACAAATTCAAGATATTTAACCGAAGAGCAACTTCCCGAAAAAGCGGATTTTCTTTCTGCGGATGTGTCGTTTATTTCGTTGAAACTTGCTCTTGATACGGCAATCGATTTGATTGGAGAAAATGCGGAGCTTGTAACCCTTGTTAAACCTCAGTTTGAAGCGGGAAAAAGCAACATCGGAAAAAACGGTGTTGTAAAAAACAGAAAAGTGCAAAAAAACGTCATTATCGGAATTTGTGATTTTATGAAAGAAAGAGGACTTTCAATATTGGGAGTTGATTTTTCGCCCATAAAAGGACAACAGGGGAACATTGAATATCTTCTTTATATGACAAAGAAAAATGTTCAAAGTATTGATTTTATAAAAAGAACCGAAGAAATTGTTTCTCAGGCACATGAAGAATTGAAAACAAAGTAAAAGGCGGTGTGGAAAAAGTGAATATTGGTGTAGTTGCGAAAAATAAGGATATAATGGAAAAAGCTTTGGGAAAAATCAAAGAAATTTCCGATAAATACGATTGTGAATTTCTTTTTTTAAAAGAAAATTACGATGTTTTCGGTGCTCTTTGCAATGAAGATTTCTTTTGTAAAGTGGATATAATCGTATCTTTGGGCGGTGACGGCACAATATTGAAAATTGCGTCCGAAGCCGCAGAAAAAAACATAAGTATTTTTGGGATAAATTTTGGAAGATTGGGATTTCTTACGGATATTGAAAGTAATGAAACGGAGCTTTTTGAAAAAGTATTGAAAAAAGAGTACATAATAGAAGAAAGAATGATGATTGATGCCGAAATTGTTAAGGATGGAAAGAAAATAAAAAAATTCAACGCATTGAACGAAGTTGTTATTTCAAGAGGTATGAATCCGAAAATGATAGAAATGGAAATTATGGTGGACGGACAGCTTACCGATACATATAGAGCTGACGGTATTATTGTTTCCACTCCCACAGGTTCAACAGCGTATTCATTAAGTGCAGGCGGTTCCGTAATAGATCCGAGATCTCGACTTATGGAAATAACGCCTATATGCTCACATACTTTGAAATCAAGACCGCTTATAGTGGGTGAAGACAGAAAAATAACAATAAAACAGCTTTCTGAAAATAACGAAGAAACATATATTACACCGGACGGAAACCGAGTTGAAACCGTTTTCGGAAAATATGAGGTTAATGTTACGGTGTCGGATAAAAAAGTGAAATTGATAAGAGTGAAAAACAGAAATTTTTACTCAGTTTTGAAGGAAAAACTTTAATTAGGTGAGGTGAGGAAATGAAAAAGAGAAGACAACAAGATTTGAAAAATTTAATAACAAATGAAGATATAAGAACGCAAGAAGAACTTACGGACAGACTTTCAAAAATGGGATATGACGTTACGCAAGCTACTGTTTCAAGAGATATTAAAGAACTTAAAATTATTAAAACAGCAGACGAAACAGGTGCGTTAAGATATTGCATTCCGTCGGGAGTTTATAAGCAAACAGCGGATTTTTCCGTTATTTCCCACTTGGTGAAATCCGTAAGATATTCTTTGAATGTAATTGTTTTAAAAACCAACGTTGGAATGGCACAGGGAATTGCCGCTGCCATTGACGACATTAATTCAGCGGATATTTTGGGAACAATTGCAGGTGACGATACCATTATGGTGGTTTGTGACGGAGTGGAAAAAACAAAAAAGGTATTTGATTATTTCAAAACCAATTTATCTTAAAGGGTGATATTATGCTTACAAGCTTGCTTATAAAAAATTTGGCTGTTATAAAAGAAGTTAATATAGATTTTGAAAAAGGCTTTACTGTTTTAACCGGTGAAACAGGTGCGGGAAAGTCCATACTTATTGATGCTCTTTTTATGATTTTGGGAGGCCGAACTTCCAAGGATATTATCAGAAACGGTGAAAAATCTGTTTTTGCCGAAGCATCTTTTTATCTTCCCAACTGTGAAGCGGAAGTTCTTAAAGATTATTTGTGCGATGATACATTGATTGTTTCAAGAGAGATTTTTTCAGACGGAAGAAACGTTGTTAAAATCAATTCAAGAACCGCAAACACGGGGATTTTAAAGGAAATTGCACCTTATCTTATAAGTATACATTCTCAAAATGATAATCAAATTCTTTTTAACGGTGAGCTTCACTATAAATTTTTGGATAATTTCGGAAATACAGAGGGGCTTTATGAAGAATATTTATCACTTTACAAAAAATATATTTCAATTTTGAAAGAAATTGAGGAAACAAAGAAAAAATCGGAAGAAGACAGCGGAAAGCTTGACTATTTAAAATTTGTTAAAGAAGAAATCGAAAAATCGGGCTTGACACTTTCCGAAGAAGAAGAGCTTAAAGAAAAAAAACAAGCAATAAAAGAAGCATCTTTAACGGAAAAAGCCGTGAAAACATCGTTTTATGCACTGTTTGAAGGCGATGGATGTGCAACGGACAAAATAAGCGAGGCTATAAGTGCTTTAAGACGTCTTGACAGTATGGAGTCCGTTGTGGAAAAATTGGAAGACATAAAATACGAAATTTCCGATGTTTCCGATGAAATACAAAAAATTTACGATAATATAAATTGTGAATACGTGGATATTGACGATATTGAAGACAGATTGAACGAAATATATATTTTAAAATCGAAATACGGCGGAAGTGTGGAATCTGTTTTAAGACGACTTGAAGAAGCTACAAAAGAACTTGAATTTTCGGAAAATATTGAAAATAATTTGGAAGAGTTTGAAAAAGAAAAGAAAGATTGCTTGAAGCTTCTTACCGAAAAAGCAAAAATTCTTTCGGAAAAACGAAAAGCAAATGCAATTTTGCTTTCAAAAGAAGTGGAAAATCAGCTTAAAGACCTTATGATGCCAAACGCTGTTTTTAAAGTTCAAGTAAATGAAGAAGAAAGCTTTACCGCTTGCGGAAAAGAGAACGTGCGTTTTTTGTTTAGTGCAAACGCAGGAATGGAACCGCAACCGTTACACAAAATTGCATCGGGCGGTGAAATTTCCAGAGTTAATTTGGCAATTAAATCAATACTTTACAATATTGACCCTGCTTGTGCTTTCGTTTTTGACGAAATAGACGTTGGAATAAGCGGAAGAGCGGCACAAAAAACAGGTGAGAAAATGTATGAGCTTTCTTTAAACAATCAAATTTTGTGCGTAACCCATTTACCGCAAATTGCTTCTTTGGCAGACAATCATTTGCTTATAACTAAAAAAGAAGATGACAAAATGACGGAAACGGGAATAAAATATATTGAAGATGAAGAAAGAACACAAGAAATTGCAAGAATGACGGGTGGCGTCGAAGTTACCGAGCTTACGCTTAAAAATGCGGAAGAGACACTTATGCTTGCAAAAAAATACAGACAAAGTATTTGTGAAAAGAAAAGGGATAGTTAATGACGGTTTTGGGAAGAGTTGTTGAGAACTACAAAAACGGAATAATAAAGGTTGAAATTTTGCGTGTGTCGGCTTGCGGAGGAAAATGCGGAAATTGCGGTAATTCCTGTGGAAGTAAGTCTTATGTTGATGTTAAAAACAAAGACTGTGCCACGGTGGGCGATATTGTTATGATACAATCATCGGGGAATAAGGTTTTGTTGCTTTCTTTTGCGGTGTTTTTGGTGCCCATAATTGTTATGTGCCTTTTATATAATGTTTTGATAAACAATTTCGGCGAAATTTTTACATCTGTTACTGCTTTTTTTTGCGGTGTGGCTGTATTTTTGGGAATAGTCGTGTTTTTCAGGCGTTTGAAAATGCCCGAAAGCAAGCTTTATTATTGCAAAAGTAAAGATATATATACTTATAATTCAGAAAATTACGGAGGTTAGGAAAAATGGAATTTGTATCTGAAAATTTGGGAGTAAACGAAAAGGGACATCTTACAATTGGCGGTGTTGATACCGTTTATTTAAAGGAAAAATACGGTACACCTCTTTATGTTATGGACGAGGATTTAATCAGAAAATATATGAAAGAATACGTTGATTCTCTCAACGAATATTACGATGGCAACGGTATGCCTCTTTATGCTTCAAAGGCTTTTTCCTGTAAGCATATTTACAAGGTTGCAAGTGAGGAAAAAATGGGAGTTGACGTTGTTTCCGGCGGAGAACTTTATACCGCATTGCAAGCAGGCTTCAATCCTGAAAATATCTTTTTTCACGGAAATAATAAAACAGTAAATGAAATTGAATTTGCAATTGAAAGCAATGTTGGAAGATTTGTTGTGGATAATGAAACAGAGCTTGCAAGAATTGACGAAATAAGCAAAAAATATAATAAAAAACAAAAAATTCTTTTCAGAATTAAGCCCGGTGTTGATGCACATACTCACGATTTTATAAAAACGGGACAAATTGACTCGAAGTTCGGTTTTGCAATTGAAAACGGTGAAGCAATCGACATAATAAAGAAAACAAAAAACTTTGAAAACGTTGAATATATGGGCATTCATTGCCATATTGGTTCTCAAATTTTCGAGCTTACTCCTTTTTCCGAAACAGCGGATATTATGATGAATTTCATTAAAGAAATTAAAGATGTTTGCGGTTTGGAAACAAAAGAACTTAATTTGGGCGGTGGTTTCGGAATTAAATACGTTAAAACAGATAAGCCTGTAAAATACAGCGAATTTATTAAGGCTGTTTCCGAAAAAGTGAAAGAAAAATCGAAAGAATTGAATGTGAATATTCCCAAAATTCTTATGGAACCGGGTCGTTCGCTTGTTGCACCTGCGGGAATTACACTCTATGAAGTGGGAAATATTAAAAATATTCCGAATATCAGAACATATTTAAGCATTGACGGCGGTATGGGTGACAATCCCAGATATATACTCTATCAGGCTGATTATTGCGGTTGCATTGCAAACAGAGCTAATGAAGAACAAATGGAAATTTATACAGTTGCGGGAAAATGCTGTGAATCGGGAGACGTTATAATGGAAAATGCACCTCTTCAAAAGGCGGAAGTAGGGGACACTTTGGCTGTTTTTGCAACCGGTGCTTATAATTACTCCATGGCATCCAATTACAACCGTATTCCACGTCCTGCCGTTGTAATGGTTTCAAATGGCGAAGATAAGCTTGTGGTAAAACGTGAAACCTATGAAGATATTTGCTCTTTGGATGTTTAAAATATGAAAGATAAAGTTTTTTTAACCGTTGTTGGAACGAGAAAATATTTCGGAAATACTCCTTTTGAGCTTGGAATTAGTGTTAAGCTTATTAAAGAACCCGAAAATCCTTACGACAGCGATGCAATATATGTTTGGTGTGAAAAATATGAAAAATGCGGATATGTGGCAAACAGCGTAAATACTGTTTTGCGTGGCACAAAAAGTGCAAGCCGTATTTACGATTGCTTTACGGAAGAAACCGACGCAAAGGTGGTATATTCCACTTTCGATAACGTAATTTTGGAAGTTGATGTGTAAATAAAAAGACGATAGCGAACCTATCGTCTTTTCTCTATATAAAAAATGCGTGGCAACATAAATCAATTGCCACGCAATAAAAACGAGATTTTGATTTAATGTTACCACACATTTTTGAATACGAAATTTTAACAGTAAAGTCTCTTTCGGATCTCAAAGTCAGATTTTTTTCTAAAAACTTTAAGTTTACTGTCAAACAAAGATATTCATAGTATGAATATCTTTAAAATTTCCTATTCAATTGTATTCAAAAAATATGTGGTAATTTCATTATAGCACAACAGATGTGAAAAATCAACATTTTTCTTAAAAAAAGTGATAAATTTGTGAACAAAATAAAAAATAGAACAAACAGAGGTTGTTTGTTCTATTTGAAAAATAAATTTATTTCATTCTTTCAGCCATTGTGTAAAGCTGGTAATACATACCTTTTTTATCCATCAATTCTTGGTGATTTCCTTCTTCGGTTATTCCCTCGTCGGTTAAAACAAGTATTCTGTCGGAATTTTTTATGGTAGATAAGCGGTGAGCGATGGTAAGCGTTGTTCTTCCTTTTGCAAGCTCGCTTAAAGATTGAGCAACAAGGTATTCGCTTTCGTTATCCAAAGCGGAGGTTGCCTCGTCTAAAATGAGGATAGGGGGATTTTTAAGAAATACCCTTGCAATGCTGATACGTTGTTTTTGACCGCCCGAAAGCTTAACACCTCTTTCGCCCACATAAGTGTGGTAGCCGTTTTTAAGCTCGCATATAAACTCGTCGGCACCTGCCTTTTTTGAAGCCTCAATAACTTCTTCCATTGTAGCACCGGGTTTTCCGTAAGCGATATTTTCAAAAACCGTTCCCGAAAAAAGGTAAACGTCTTGTTGTACAATTCCGATTGACTGTCTTAAACTTTTTAGCTTAATTTTTCTTATGTCTTTTCCGTCAAGAGTGATGTTGCCCTTTGTAATGTCGTAAAATCTTGGAATAAGGTTGCAAAGAGTTGTTTTTCCGCCACCTGACGGTCCGACAATTGCAAGCTTTTCGCCCGATTTTATTTCTAAGCTTAAATTTTCAAAAACCTTGTTATGGTCGTCGGGATATTCAAAACTTACATTTTCAAATTTTATGTTTCCGCTTGTATTTTTAATTTCAACGGCATCTTCGTCGTCAAAAATTTCAATGTCTGCATCTACAATTTCCAAAAATCTTTCAATTCCCGTCATACCTCTTTGGAATTGCTCCGTAAATTCAATAATTCTTCTTATTGTTGCGATAAGAGTGGAAATATACATAACAAAGGCTATCATATCGCCTGGAGTGATTTTTTCTGTTATAAGGAAATATCCTCCCGCAATTATAACGGTTAGATACATAAGACCGTCAAAGATTTTCGTTGAGGTATTGAAAATCCCCATAAGTCTGTATGTATCAATCTTTATGTTTAAAAATTCTTTGTTACCTTTTTCAAATTTTTCTTTTTCAATTTCTTCGTTTGTGAAAGCTTTTACCACTCTTTGTCCAAGCAGGCTGTCCTCAATTTCCGCATTCAGTTCACCGATTTGATAACGTTGTTTTTTAAAGGCTTTTCGCATTTTTCTGTTTATTTTTGCGCAAACAACAGTCATAATTGGCACAAATGCAAAAATCATAATTGTAAGCCAAATATTTATGTTTGACAAAATCACAAAGGAAGCGATTATTTTTACGAAAGCAATGAAAAATTCTTCCGGACAATGGTGAGCAAATTCAGTTATTTCAAAAAGGTCGCTTGTAATTCTTCCCATAATTTGCCCGACTTTGGTATTGTTGAAATATGTTGCCGAAAGCTGTTGAAGATGGGAATATGCATCACGTCGCATATCTGTTTCGATTCTTGCACCCATAACATGACCGATATTTGTCATATAGTAGTTGGCAACGCAATCTATTACTCTTAAAATAAAGTATAATGCACCTAATTTTAAAACAAAAGACATGGTTAAAAGGGCAATATTTTCCTGTGCCGTGTTTGTCATTGTTCTTATGATTACGGGAAGCACAATTTCGCATACTGTGGTTAAAAAAGCACAAAACAAATCTATGAAAACCGTTCTTTTATAGGGTTTAAAATAGGGAATAAATCTTTTTACCAATTCTACGGTGGTATAATTTTTCTTTTCCATAATATTTGTCCTTTCCGTTTTATTCGCAAAGACTTTCGGCATATCGTACCGTTTCCATTGCGTCCTTTGCATATTTGTCCGCATTTATCATATCGGCATATTCTTGCGTTAAAACAGCACCGCCAACAACAGTTTTACAGGTTGGATATTTTTCTTTTAAAAGTGCGATTGTTTCTTCCATTGCGGGAACTGTGGTAGTCATTAAGGCACTTAAGCCCACAAGCTTTGCGTTTTCTTTTATTGCCGTTTCAACAACAACTTCCGGCGGAACGTCTTTTCCCAAATCGGTAACATCAAAATCGTAATTTTCAAGCAAAACCTTAACAATATTTTTTCCGATGTCGTGAATGTCACCTTTTACCGTTGCAATAACGATTTTATATTTTTTTTCTCTGTTTTCTCCGCTGTTTACAAGAGATGCTTTTATCACCTCAAAAGCGCCTTTCGCACTTTCGGCACTCATAAGAAGCTGTGGCAAAAATACAGTTCCTTTTTCAAAGCCTTGTCCCGTTTCGTCAAGGGCAGGGATAATGCAATTGTTTATAATTTCAAGTGCATCTATGTTTTCAATTAATATTTTCGCACTTTTTACGGCTTTTTCTTTCATACCCTTTAAAATTGCACTTTTTAAAGCTGTTTTCGGGTCTTCTTCCGTTACGGCCATTGTTTCCGTAGGCTTTAAGCTGGAAGCATATTCGACATATTTTTGGCAATTTTCGTCCAGGTTGGATAATGTGCAAAAACTGTGATATACGTCTGTCATTTCCTTTGAATTTGGGTTCATAATTGCCATACTCAAGCCCTTTGACAAAGCAAGAGCAAAAAATGTTGAATTTATGATTGTTCTTTGGGGAAGTCCGAAAGAAACGTTGGAAACGCCCAAACTTGTTTTTCCGCCCATAGCTTTAATTTTTTCAATACATTCCAAAGTTGTAAGTGCGGAAGATGTGTCGGAGCTTACGGTCATTGCAAGTGGATCGATTACTATGTCCTTTTTGTCAATTCCGAATTTTTTTGCATAGGAAATTATTTTTTCGGCAATTTTTATTCTTTCCTCCGAATTTGTGGGAATACCGCTTTCGTCAATAGTTAAAGCGATAATTACACCACCGTATTTTTTTGCAAGCGGAAAAATTTCGTCCATAACTTCTTTTTTGCCGTTTACGGAATTGATAAGGGCTTTTCCGTTGTAAACTCTAAGCGCTTTTTCCATAGCAACAGGGTCTGATGTATCAATTTGCAACGGCAAATCTGTTACACCTTGAATTTTTTCAACAACACTTTTTAACATTTCGGGCTCGTCAATTTCAGGAAGTCCCACATTTACGTCAAGAACGTGAGCCCCTTTTTCTTCTTGTGTAACGGCTTCCTGCAAAATGTAATCGATGTTGTTTTCCCTAAGAGCATTTTTGAAAAGCTTTTTGCCTGTCGGATTAATTCTTTCACCTATTAAAAGGGGAATCTTGTCCGCAATAACGCTGTGAGTGTAGGAGGAAATCATTGTGTAATTTTTCTTTTTCTGCAAAACAAAAGGAATATCCTTTGTTTTTTCTTTCAATACTTTTATGTGTTCGGGAGTTGTTCCGCAACAGCCACCTAAAATATTTACGCTCATATTTGCAATTTCACACATAATTTCCGAAAATTCTTTAGGTGTAATTTCAAACACCGTTTCACCGTTTTTAACAGTTGGTAAGCCTGCATTTGGATTTACTATTATTGGAGTTTGAGAATATTTTACAAGCTCTTTTATAACAGGCAACATCATATCAGGTCCCAAACTGCAGTTAATTCCCAAGGCATCAACTCGCAAGCCTTCCAAAAGTGCAACCATAGCACTTGCATTTGCACCTGTCATAAGCTTCATTGTGTTGTCGTAGGCATTTGTTACGAAAATAGGCAAATCACAAGTTTCTTTGCAAGCCAAAACGGCTGCTTTTGTTTCGTAGCTGTCGTTCATTGTTTCGATTAAAATAAGGTCAACACCGTATTTTACACCTATTTTTACGGTTTCCTTAAATATATCCACAGCTTCTTCAAAATCGAGATTGCCTAAAGGCTTCAACAATTTTCCCGTAGGGCCTATGTCAAGAGCAATATATTTTTCTTTGAGATTGGATTTTTTAACGGCATTTTTTGCGTTTTCGATTGCGGAAGATATTACTTTTTCAAGGGAATATTCCGTATTTTCATTAAATTTAAGGCAATTTGCACCGAATGTGTTTGTTTTTACAATATCGCAACCTGCCATAAGATATTGGTAGTGCAAATCTGTGATTATTTCCGGTTTTGTAATGTTCCAAATTTCGGGAAGCTCGCCCGGTTGTAAGCCGTGCTTTTGCAAAAGTGTTCCGTAACCGCCGTCAAAATAAAGTCTGCCTGTTTTCAATTTTTCTCTTATATCCATTTTAGTTTCTCCTGTATTCGCATTTTTTGTCACAATTTTCGCATCCCGATAAAACGCACAAATCGTCGTTTTTGCTTATTCCCGCTATTGCCGAAACGGATTTTGTGGGAAGCATAAGGCAATCGTCCGTCAAAATTACTCCGATTTTTCTTTCGCAGTCCAAAGCGTTGAAAATTTCTTTTTGTAAATCTAAGGTTAAATCACCGTAGCCTGGACTGAAACGAGGTCTTAAAAAATCTTCTTTTTTTAAGTCTCCCACAAAAACGTCACACCATTCTTCAATGGCGGCAGTTCCGGCAGCTTGTGCGATAACTCCCTTTAACGGTGACGTTAAGGAATATTTTTGAATAATTCTGTCAACAGCTGTCCCTATTGTGGCTGTGAAAAGAAAAATTTCATCGCAATTTTTCAAATTAATCGAAAGCTTTTCGGATTTCACCTTTGCAAAGCCCAAATCGATATATCCGTCCTTTTCAAAAGAAATGGGAAATCTGTCATAACAAATCTTACAATTAAGGGCATTTTGCACTTCTGCGGTGATTTTTTCTATAATTTCCTTTTCATTTTCCGTTAAAGTAGCATTTCGGTAGCCCAAATAACGCAGAACTTCTTTTTCTTTTATGTGTATGGGATTTTCGGCAATTTTTATTTTAAGCATAATTTTTCTCGCTTTTTATTTTATAATTTCTGAAAGACTGTTTTTAATTTCTTCCGCAACTTCCGGTTTATTCATTGAATAGATGTGAATATGTGTTACACCGTTTGCTATAAGGTCAATAATTTGCTCCGTTGTGTAAGCTACACCAGCCTGTTTCATAGCAAGAGGATTGTCTCCGAATTTGTCAACGATATTCACAAATTTTCTTGGTAAATATGTTCCAGAAAGCTTGCAAATTCTTTCAATTTGGTTTCCGTTTGTAACAGGCATAATACCTGCAATTACCGGTACAGTTATTCCTGCGTCTCTGATTTTGTAGAGATAGCTGTACATAATATTGTTGTCGAAAAACATTTGCGTTGTAAGAAAATCGCAACCCATATCTGTTTTTTCTTTAAGATATTTTATGTCTTCCGAAATACTTGCCGATTCGGGGTGGCATTCCGGATAACAAGCACCGCCTATGCAAAAATCACCATTTTTCTTTATGTCGGAAATAAGTTGGCTTGCATAGTCGTATTCTCTTTTAAAGTCTTCCGGAAAATTTTTTGGAATATCGCCTCTTAAAGCAAGAATATTTTCAATTTTGTTCGCTTTAAGTTTATCAAGTTGTTCATTTATTTTTGCTTTTGTCGACGAAAGGCAGGTTAAATGCGCAATAGTCGTAACGTCGTAAGTATTTTGTATGTTTGCTGCAATATCAACCGTAAAATTGCTTGTTCCGCCTCCTGCACCGTAGGTAACGCTCATATAGTCGGGCTTTAACTGTGCAATATGCTCCGTTGCGAATTTTACGCTTTCGTAATTGCTTGTAACCTTTGGAGGAAAAACCTCAAAGGAAAGTGTTGTTTCTTTTTCTTTAAAAAGTTGTGTTAATTTCATTTTTATAATCTGCCTTTCACTTTTTCTTCTATAATAAAGTATTATACACCTCAAAACAAGGTTTGTCAATAAAAAAATACGGTATTTTTTTATTTTTTTGAAAAAAATTACAAAATTGAAGTTGGCTTTTTGGATATTTTTTTATTGATTAATTTTCGTATTTCTATTGACTTTTTTTAAAATATGTGGTATCATATCCATATAGTGGTGTACTAAGTTAAGGCGGTGGTAACATTGAAATTGAAAAAAATTGCGATAATGCTTGTTTTTGTTGTTGCTTTTTCCTTTATGCCCAACGCATTTGCCGCTAAAAATTCCGACGTTTTAAGAGTTTACAAAACAGTTATAAACGATGAACGTTATTCAATGATGTTTGGATTTTCAAAAGAGCTTATGGCATCTTATGGTGTTGACGAAGCTTATGTTCATTCGGAATTGAAAAAACTTATTTCCGATATTATCGATATTTCCGTTTCGGAAAACGAAAAAGGAAATATCAATGAAGAAAATTTGAGGGAAGAAGTTAAAGGAATTGCAATTTCCAGAATGATGTTTGCAGACCCTGCTTTTGTGGGAATGATTACAGACATTTTAAGCGAAGAAGAATATAATTCTTTTTTGGCGCACGAAATTCCCGACCGTTTTAAAGGTTTGAGTGCAATTTTGTACCCCGAACTAAAAAAAATATTGGGTTATGCACAAAAAGATAATTCCGTTATTTTTGACGATATGCAAAATCATACGTGGGCTTGCGAAGCCGTAAACTATCTTTTTGATAATGACATTGTAAACGGTGTTTCCGATTTTTCTTTTGCACCGTCAAACAATATTACGAGAGAACAGTTTACAAAGCTTATATGCGAGGCTTTCGCAGTGGGCGGTATTCCTAACAATCAAGTTGAATTTTCCGACGTTGATAAAAATGCGTGGTATTATTCCTACATACAAAGAATGGCGTCAAACGGTTTGATAAACGGTGTTGATAACGGTATTTTCGGTGTGGGAAGTGACATAACAAGACAAGATATGGCTGTTATAATGTACCGTGTGGGCGAAAGCAGAGGGCTTTTTTCTTCTGTGAACTCAAAAAATTCTTTTGTGGATAACAGCAGTATAAGTGATTATGCACTCGGTGCTGTTAATGCGTTGAAAGAATATGGAATTTTAAAGGGTGACGAAACAGGTTGCTTTAATCCGAAAGCAAGTGCAACACGTGCGGAAAGCGCACAAATGATATACAATATGCTTATGTATGTCGAAAATTTAAATCAGTAAAAAATATATTTAATATAAAGGTGGTAATTTTATGAAAAAATTAATCTCTCTTATGGTTGTAGCCATGATGGTTATTTCCATGACAGGCATTGTATGTGCGGCAACTGATGTTAACGGTGCTAAAACATACATTGCAGGCATTGCGGGCAGTAATACTGTTTCCTATGATGTTGTAAACATACTCAAAGTAAACGACGGAGTAAAAGATTTAAGTATCTTGTCGGGTTCAAACGTAACATTTTCTTCTACCGTTGCAGGTATGGACAAATGGTATACAAACATTTACAGCAGAATTATAGCTGACGCAAATAGCAGTGCTATAACAGGAGATGTAAAAGACACAATACTTAATTCAAAAGTTAGCGGTAGCTTTGATGTAACAATTGATGCAACTGCTTTTGAAGGCGGATTTTCCGCACCTACAGTTGCAGACTTCACAACACTTGACACAACTATATTTGAAATGGCAGGTGTTAGCGCAACAAACGGAGTTTATGTTTGTACTGTAAAAGTTAAAGACGATGTTAAAGTAAGTGATTTGTCTGCCGACAAATTAAGTGAAGTTACTTTCTCAAAATCCGTTAACGTTCCTTCAAAATCCGGAAGCTATACAATGAAAGTTTCTTTTGACGGTACAATTAAATTTGTATCAGGTACAGATGAACTTGCAACTATGAATTTCAGTTCACAGGAAGCTAAGAGAACAGTTTCCGCATTTTCACCAAGCGGAACAGGTTCAGGTTCTTCTTCCGCAACAAGACCAGGAACAGTTGTAAAACCGGATCCTACACCCGTTACTCCTTCAACACCAAGCGATAAACAGTTTGACGATGTTCAGCCTGTATCACATTGGGCAAAAGAGGCTATTGAATATGTAGTAAAAGAAGGCTTGATGAAAGGTGTTTCCGAAAAAGAATTTGCTCCTGATCTTTCTCTTACAAGAGGAATGCTTGTAACAGTTCTTTACAGATTGGCTAAAGAACCTGAAGCTAAAGATCTTGTATCTTTCAAAGATGTTGCAGACGGAACATACTATGAAAAAGCTGTAAAATGGGCACAAGAAAATGGTATCGTAAACGGAATTTCAGAAGATGAATTTGCTCCAGATATGAACATCACAAGAGAACAAATTGCAACAATCCTTTATCGTTTTGCAAAATTCATGGGATATGATGTAACACAGGGTGGAATGAAGATTCGTGAATTCAGCGACTATGACGATATTTCAGATTACGCACTTGAAGCACTTACTTGGGCTGTAAATGTTGGTTTAATAAACGGCAGAGAAAACAACAATGTTGCACCTCAGGACTTTGCTACAAGAGCTGAAATCGCAACAATTCTTTATAGATTTGTTGAAACATACAATAAATAATTTGTAAATAAGACAAAATATAAAACTGCAAGTTTTCAAAAATTGAACTTGCAGTTTTTTTGTATTCGATTTTTTAAATTGTATTTTATTTCATTACACAACGAAACCGCCGTTTGGACTGATAACTTGTCCTGTTATAAAATCGGCTTTGTCACTTAAAAGAAAAAGTATGCTGTTGGCAACATCTTTCGGAGTTCCGATTTTGTTTAAAGGGGTTTCTTCTTTTAAAATTTCCATATCTTCTTGGGTTAAATTGCTGTTCATTTTTGTGTCAATAACTCCCGGTGCAACACAATTTACCGTGATATTGCTTGTTCCCAGCTCTTGTGCAAGGGCTTTTGTAAAGCCTATTACACCTGCTTTCGATGCGGAATAGTGAACCTCACAGGAAGCACCGCAAATGCCCCACATTGAAGAAATATTGACAATTTTGCCACTGTGGTTTTTTATCATAACGTGAGCAACAAGATTGCACATGGAAAAAACCGAGGTTAAATTTACGTCAATCATTTTTTTCCAATCTTCGTAAGTTATGTCAGTAAAGCATTTTTGCTGTGCAATTCCTGCGTTGTTTATAAGTGCATCAACACGTCCGAAAAGATTTATAGCTTGTGTGACAGTTTTTTTTGTTTCTTCATAGTTGGAAAGGTCACATTTGAAATATATTGCACATTCTTCGTTTTTGTTAAGTTCGTTACAAAGTTTTTTTGCTTCATTTTCACTTTTGTTGCAAAAAATAACGGTATAATATCCCTCTTTTGCAAGTTCTTTTGCGGTTGCTTCACCAATACCGGTTGCACCGCCTGTAATAAAGGCTATTTTTTTCATAATGATAAAGTCCTTTCTTTTGTTGTAATGCTGTGTTGTCATATCGTCCCTTCAAAGTCATTTCGAGCGTAGGGACGGACCTATGTGTCCGTCCGAAAACGAGAGATACACTCCGCTCGGGGTTGTACCCTCGGTCGGTATGACAAAAAGACGATGGCAACGCCTTTTTTTGGCGTCATTTCGAATAAGGTTGCTTTGCAACCGCATGGAGAAATCCCATACGTTTTGGTTGGTCATTTCGACTAAATGAGCGTAAGCGAATGCACGGAGAAATCCCACGTGTTTATTAGAGATGTTTGCACAATCACCGTAGGGCGGATATTATCCGCCCGAAATGTTGTACCATTGCCTATTACCGAATTATAAAGGCAACCTTAACGCAATTCTTTTGTCAGGGGTTAGGGGCAACCTTCCCGAACGGTTTCCCCTCAACCCCTAACAACCCGACACCACTTCTCACCGGCTGCTCATTCGCCGCAGGGCTGGATTTTCTTTGTGTTTAACAGTAGAGTTTGTACAAACATCTCTATGATACTCATGGGATACACTCGACTACGCCTGACGGCTTCGCTCGGTATGACGTGCAAAAGGCAACAACGGGCGGATATTATCCGCCCCTACGGTTACGGTGACATTGTGGTTATGCAAAAATATGTACATTAGGCAATGTTCTGCAAACGGAGTGCCGAGGTCGACACTCCCTACGGGATTAGTGCATACATATTTGCTAAAAACAAAGGCTTCCCCTTGAGGGGAAGCTGTCACGCAGTGACTGATGAGGTGTAGCTTTCGAAAGAAAGCGTTATTGAAACATAAAGATATTTTAAATTTTCTTTGCTTATCTCTTAACGGTTGCCGTTGGCAACCTACACCACACCTTGCTCACGTTGTTCGCTTTCCTCTCCTCAAGGAGAGGACTTTTTTGTTTGTGCGAACATCGTTATTACACAAATGGGATTTCTCGGCTTCGCTCGGTATGACGTGGTAAGAAAGGCAATGCCGTTTCCTTTTGTCATACCGACAGAGGACGTAAGTCCGAGCGGAGTGTATCTCTCGGTTTAAACGAAATAACAACGTTGATTAATATGTTTTTTCGCCGTTTTCGATTGCGGTAATCATATCAACTCTTGTTTGGTGTCTGCCACCTTCAAATTCTGTTTTCAAAAACTCTCTTACTATTTCTTTTGCAAGCTCAATTCCGACAATTCTTCCACCCATTGTAAGGACATTTGCATCGTTGTGAAGTCTTGTAAGGTGTGAACAAACAGGGTCACAGCAAACTGCCGCACGTATCCCTTTTACTTTATTTGCAGCCATAGAAATTCCTATTCCCGTTCCGCAAATGAGTATTCCCAAATCGCAATCACCGTTTACAATTGCATCACAAGCCTTTTGGGCAAATTGGGGATAGTTTACACTTTCACTTGTGTAGCTTCCAAAATCCTCATAATCGTATCCAAATTCGTCTTTTACAACCTCAATTACACTTTTTTTAAGTTCAAAACCACCTTGGTCGTTTGCAATAGCTATTTTTTTCATAATTTTAAAATTCCTCTCTGTTTTTGTTATTTTATTTGTTTTATATTGTTATTTTTTTAAATTTACCATAAAATCGTATAAATCTTTCACAGCATTCGGCTTTTTAATAAGCTTTATGTTGTTAATCATATTTTCACGCTTTTTGTCGTTGGAAAAAAATTGAAAAACAATTTCTTCCGCACTTAAAGTTTTTGAAATTTTCATTGCACAGCCGAAATTAAGCAAAAATTCGCTGTTTCTGTCTTCTTGCCCGGGGATTGGCTTTGACAAAATCAAGGGTAACTCTTTTGAAAGAGCTTCCGAAGTTGTAAGTCCACCTGGCTTTGTTATAATGCAGTCGGAAATGTCCATAAGCTTGTCAACGTTGGAAACATAACCGAAATTGTAAACTTTATGCTTGAAATCGGTTCGGTTTACCTTTTGGTAAAGCTTTTTGTTGTTTCCGCATACTACGATAATTTGAAAATCAAGATCCAAATTATCGATATTTTTCAAGGTTTTTGTCATATTTCCAAATCCCATACTACCGCCCATAACAAGAATTGTTTTGTTTGGAGCAATGTTAAGCTCTTCTCTTATTTGGGATTTATCGCTTTTGTTCATAAATTTTTCCATAATGGGAATTCCGAAAGGTAGAATCTTTTCCTTTGCAATTCCTTTTTCGCAAACGGAATACTCCAAATATTCACTTGGAATAACGTAATAATCAAGCTTGGTGCACTCAAAATATGGGTGCAATCTGAAATCCGTTAAAATTCCGATCGACATAATTTCGGGACGTTTTCTTTTTATGTAAGTCATAAGCATACATGCGAAAACGTGTGTACAAACAACCGCATCGGGCTTGCAGTCGTCAACGTATTTCAAAAGAGAACGTGACATCAAGTGATTTGCACCCTTAACAATTGCGTCGTATTCGTCGTATTTTTCCAAAAGACTGTAGAATTTTCCCCAAAGCTGTGGAACGTATTTCGTGGAAACGAGATAACCGCCCGAAATAGCCTCTTTTAAAGGCGGACTTAAATATTCATAGCAATCTAAAGTTACGGTTTCGTGACCTCTTTTTTGAAAATACTCGGAAATCGCTTTTGCTGTTTGGTGATGACCTTGACCTGCGGTTATTGAAAGAAGTAAAATCTTCATATTTTAAAATCACCTTCTTATTTTCTTTTTTTAGCTTCTTTTACCAATCTTAAAGAAGTTGCTTTCAATCTGTTTTGGGTGTATTCGTCGTTTAAATCTTTTTGCCAAGCACAAACTCCGAAATGACCGCTTCCAACCTCGTCATCGGAATCTCCGATTAAGCTCATTCCCATAACAAGCATGGAATCGTGAATTGCTCTTATTGTAGTTTCTTGACCACCGTATTTTGAAGCTCCGCTTACAACACCGCATCCTACTTTTCCAAGTAAGGCTTTTTGTGCTCTTAAATCACGCATTTTGTCGAAAAATGCTTTAAGCTGTGCAGACATTGAACCGAAATATACAGGGCTTGCAAAAACAATTGCATCTGCATTTTTTACTTTTGAAAGCATTTCTTCCAAAAGCGTGTTTTTGTAGCAAGATTGGTTGCAAGGGGAGGAGCAACAGACGCAAAAAGGCGTTTTTGCTTGCATAAGTCCGTCATTTATGTTAAGAATTTCGCAACTTGCACCTTCTTTTTCAATGTGCTTTTTCATTTCAGACAGCAAGGAATATGTATTACCGTTTTTTTTCGGGCTGCCGTTTATGAGAACTGTTTTTATATCCATAATTTTCTTCCTTTCATAATTCACTTTTTACTTTTATATTACAATTATATAACATTTTATGTAAAAAGTAAAGTTTTTTTGCAAAAAATATTTACAATTATTGTTTTTAGTGTTATAATTATAATGTATAAAAG
>CAYPIJ010000017.1:0-3345 GCA_964410755.1 uncultured Oscillospiraceae bacterium
TTATAAAATAGTATAGTAAACTATAAAAAGCAAAATTATATTGCAAAGAAAGGTAAGAAAAATGGATTTTATAAAAGTATTATCGGAAGAATTTAAAATAAACGAAAAATACGTTACAAATATTGTAAATTTGATTGACGAAAAAAATACAATTCCTTTTATCGCAAGATACCGTAAGGAGCTTACAAATTCTTGTGATGACCAGGTTTTAAGGGAATTAAACGACAGACTTACATATTTAAGAAGCTTGGAGGAAAGAAAAAATGAGGTTATAAACAGCATAACCGAGCAAGGAAAAATGACGGAGGAAATAGGCGAAGCTTTGGAAAACGCGCTCACATTAAGTGCTGTTGAAGATATTTACCGTCCCTACAAGCAAAAGAAAAAAACGCGTGCTTCCGTTGCAAAACAAAGAGGACTTGAACCTTTATATGAAAAAATGCTTGCACAGGAAGAAAAAACAGGCGATGTCAACGACTTTGCAAAGGATTTTATAACGGAAGAAGTTCCCGATTATCAAGCTGTACTTGCAGGCGCAATGGATATTCTTGCGGAAACAGTCAGCGACGATGCAAAAGCAAGAGCTCGTGTTAAGGATATTTTCGATAAAACAGGTATGCTCGTTTCCGTTGCAAAGGACAAGGAAGCACAGTCTGTTTACGAAATGTATTACGAATACTCAGAAAGCACCAAAAAAATACCGTCTCACAGAATACTTGCCATAAACAGAGGCGAAAAAGAAGAATTTTTGAAAGTAAGCGTGGAAGCGGACGAAATTTTATGTATAAAATCCTTGGAAAATCTTTATTTAAAAGATAATTCAATATGGACCGATTTCGTAAAGGAAGCAATAAAAGACAGCTACAAGCGTTTAATCGGGCCGTCTGTTGAAAGAGAAGTTCGTTCAACTCTTACGGAAAACGCAAGCGAACAAGCAATGAAAATCTTCTCACTTAACTTAAAAGCTCTCCTTATGCAACCGCCCATTAAAGGAAAAACTGTTCTTGCTCTCGACCCTGCATACAGAACAGGTTGCAAAACCGCTGTTTGTGACAAAACAGGCAAGGTTTTGGATACTGCGGTTGTATACCCCACACCACCCCAAAACAAAACGGAAGAAGCGAAAAAAATACTTAAAAAGCTTATAGAAAAGCACAATGTTGAAATAATTTCCATAGGAAACGGAACAGCATCAAAAGAAACGGAAATTTTTGTTTCACAGCTTTTGAAAGAGGTTGACAGAAAAATATCCTACATGGTAGTTTCCGAAGCGGGAGCTTCCGTATACAGTGCGTCAAAGCTTGCCGCAAAAGAATTTCCACAGTTCGACGTTTCTTTAAGAAGTGCCGTTTCTATCGGCAGAAGATTGCAAGACCCACTTTCCGAGCTTGTAAAAATAGATCCGAAAGCTGTCGGTGTCGGTCAATATCAACACGATATGCCACCTGCCCGTCTTTCTCAAAACTTGGAGGGCGTTGTTGAAGACTGCGTTAATAAGGTTGGTGTTGATTTAAACACTGCTTCACCGTCGCTTTTGTCCTACGTTTCGGGGCTTAGTGCCACAGTTGCCCAAAACATAGTTACCTACAGAGAGGAAAACGGCGAATTTACCTCACGTTCACAGCTTTTGAAAGTTCCGAAATTGGGACCTAAAGCATATACGCAATCAGCAGGCTTTTTAAGAATTCCAAACGGTAAAAATATTCTTGACAACACGGGCGTTCACCCCGAAAGCTACGATGCTTGCAAAATTTTGATTGAAAAATTGGGCTATACATTGGAAGACGTAAAAGACGGCAACACCGAGCTTTTGGAAAGCAAGGTTAAACTTAAAGGCGAAGATAAATTGGCAGAAGAAACAGGTATCGGTGTTCCCACACTTAAAGACATTGTTTTAGAGCTTTCCAAACCGGGACGTGACGTCAGAGACGAGCTTCCGCCACCACTTTTAAGATCCGACATTCTCGACATAAAGGACTTGAAAGAGGGAATGGAAATAACGGGAACTGTAAGAAATGTTGTTGATTTCGGTGCATTTGTCGACATCGGTGTTCACCAAGACGGACTTGTTCACATATCCGAAATTGCCGATAAATACATTAAACACCCCTCCGAGCTTTTAAAAGTCGGTCAAATTGTTAAAGCCAAGGTTTTAAGCGTTGACACAAAAACAAACAGAATTTCACTTACAATGAAAGGTGTGAGCAAAAATGCGTGATAATGTAAATGCAAAACAAGATTTTTCTTCACTTACTCTCGCATACATCGGTGACGGAGTTTACGAAATTTTCATAAGAACAAAGCTTTTGGAAAACGGAGATATGAAAGTAAACAAGCTTCACAAAATCGCAAAAAATTATGTAAGCGCAAAAGCCCAATGTGCCATAATAACCGAAATTATGGACGACCTTACGGAAGAAGAAATTAGCATTTTCAAAAGAGGAAGAAACACAAAGGTAAACACGAAAGCAAAAAATGCCGATTTGCACGAATATCACACAGCAACAGGTATGGAAACTTTAATCGGCTACCTTTACCTTTCCAAAAACGAAAAACGCTTAAACGAAATTTTGGAAAAATCCTTTAAAACGGCAAATATGCTTATGGAACAAAAAGAAAAAGAATAACAACAAAAAAAGGTGCAATCGCACCTTTTTTCATTTTGTTGAATTATAATTATTTTGAATTACCGAGAACGTCAAAAACATAATTTAATACATTTACACCGTCATAGTTATAAACATAAACAATATCTTCACAAGTTGTCCTCAAACTGCTGTCTACAGCATTCAACCTTGACAATGCAAATTCGTCACCACCAAGTCCATCAAATGTTTTAACACTCGCTAAAGGACCTGTTTTTACAGTGCTATAAGTTGGACCGTAAAAATATGCCGTTCCTTTAAAGAATGTCGAAAATAAATTATCATTAGCTTGAAGTTCCTCAACAGTTGCTCTTGTACAATCCTTAAAAAATTCAATATTTGAACCATTGATATTATTAACTTTTCCGGCAACACCATAGCCAACGAAATTATCTACAGTAATGTCTGAAACAGGGGTACAATCTCTTAATCTGAATATTTCTGCTTCGGAAGCCCTGTCACAGTCAGCCGTGTCATCATCAACATAATTTGCTTTTATTCTGACCGCACAAAGATCTCTACCATAATAACCAACAAGCTTTCTTATTGAATTAATATATCCGTCTTTATCCAAAGTAAACTGAATTGCTTCGTTAGGACTTACAGAATAACCTTCCATATAACTCTCAGCTTCACCGGAACCAAGATCATAAAAGTCAATATCTTCAGCGTTTGCTACAGTATAGCTTACATTATTTCC
>CAYPIJ010000017.1:3445-21351 GCA_964410755.1 uncultured Oscillospiraceae bacterium
AATTATTTTATTGTTCGGTGTAATATAAAACTTGCCGTTTGTTCCTGCTTCAAGTTTGTAATTACGATTGCAACCGTTCAGTCTATATGAAATTCCGTTTATTTTATAATATGTAATCACTTGACCTTTTATGATATTTTGTGAAACTTCAAAAATCAGTCCCTCAACAGTAGTATTTGAAACAACAATATCATAATACGTATATCCTGCATCGTAAGATTGTTTCACAGTAAGCACATCTTTTGCCTTTATATCTGAAAAACTCAATTTATTTCCGTTTGTGTCTTTTATATCATAAGTAACATCATCATTTGTTGTATCAAGAACTAAAGGATAAAATCCATAATCATTGCCTGTAATACTGGTAAAATCTGAATTCATAGCCATAGAGGAATTAAGTGCATAAATTTCTTTTCCTCCCACATCAACTCTATCCACCACAAAAGAAGCAGACTCGTCAATAAAGAGTGTGTCATAAGCTCCGTTTCCGTCTGTATCAACAAATTTAAATTCATTGATGTTAGATGTAGCAACATTAGAACTTGTAAGTTCATAACTATTGAGAGCTGTTGTAAGATATGATGCTGTAGAAAAATCTCCAACTTTAACAAGGTTTACATAAATGTTGAATGGAACTTCGGTTTTTGCTGTAGAAACTGTTGCAGCGTCAAGATCTTTTTTGTACAAAAGTTTTCCGTCATTTGCACCTTCAAAAAGTTCAGGTGCTATAAAAAATTCCTCATTTCTTCCCTCTTTCGAAACGGCAGAAACCAAGGTCGGATTATCCATATCGGCTATGTCAATTTTCATTGTAAGAGAAAGTCCCTGTAAGCCCTTAATGTCAACATCACCTTTTTTCACAACAGTAATCAAAGATGTTAACACACCGTTTTCAGATGTATGTTTTTTCAAATATGCATCATCATATTTTGTAATATCAACATACACACTGTCATTTGTTGGGTCAAGGGCGATTTCGCTTATTTTACCCTCGGCAATAAGCATATCTTTTATATGCAAGTCACTTTGAGTAAGAATATATTGATTTATCCCTAACTCAACATAACCCTCGGGCATTAAGCTTTCCGCACTTTTCCAAACCATAAATTTAAACTCATATTCTTCAAGAGTTGTATCTTCCAACTTAATGGTTTGCGTTACGGAAAAACGCTGTTTGTTTGCGAATGGTTTAGTGAATTTGTATTCACTTGTGGAAATTTCCAAAAATCTTCCTGTTTTGCCGTTGTAAAGAGCTAACAAGCCTACACAGTCAATGTCGACTTCACTTCTCAAATTCCCGGCAAACACAATTGTTGCTTCGGCTACGTTATCGTCAACGTATTCCACTTTGTCGATGTAATATCCGAAAGGATATTCGCCTTGTGCCGATACCAAAATACCGCACGAAAGCATTGTGATTGTTGCAAGTAAAATGCAAATTAGTTTTTTCATTTTGTACTACGCCTTCTTTTTATATAATAATTAATTTTTTTGCTAATTAAAAAAGTGCATAACACCTCCGCAAAAAGGCATTACGCACTAAAAAAACGTATTCCTTTGATTGCTAAGGTTGTCACACACTTACGAATTTCAGCCGTTATCGAGGCATTGAAAAAAAACGCGGGAACACGTTTTTTTTCAAAAAAGCGAAAAAGTCCCGATAACCGGCAATATAAAATTGTAAGTATGTGACAATTCAATTATATCACAAGCACTTTAAAATGTCAATATTTTTACAAAAATAAATATAAATCATTACTGTTTTAATAAAAGTAACGCAATTGTTTCAACGTGTGACGTTCTTGGGAAAAGGTCCACGCCTTGCACAAAGGAAAGCTCGTATTTTTCTTTTAAAAGAGCAATGTCCCTTGCCAAAGTTGCGGGATTGCAACTTACATAGACGATTTTTTTAGGCTCGGATTTCAAGATTGTATCGATTAAGGTTTTATCGCAACCGCTTCTCGGAGGGTCAAGCACCACAACATTTGGAATTACACCACCGTCAATAAGTTTAAAAACGGCATTTTCCGACAAATCGCAGATAAACTCCAAATTTTCCTTTTTGTTCAAATTTTTGTTTTTGTTGGCGTCCATAACGGCAGGTGCACAACTTTCAACACCGTAAACTTTTTTTGCTTTGTCGGAAAGGCAATGGGAAATTGTTCCTATTCCGCAATACAAGTCGAAAACCGTGTCATTATCCGCTTCAACAAAGGAAACAGCCTTTTCGTAAAGCTTTTCCGCTTGCGGTGTATTCACTTGGTAAAAGGATTGACAGGAAATTTCAAACAAATTATTGTTCATGGTGTCTTTTATGTAATTTTCGCCGTAAATCGCAACGGTTTTTTCGCCCAAAATAACGTTGGTTTTCTTTTTATTAATATTTATTACAATGCTTTTTATGTTGCTGTTTTCCATTGTAAGCATATCGACAAAATCGGAAGAATGAGGCAGTTCATTTCCGTTAATAACAAGACCGACCATAATTTCATTTGTATGGTAGCCTTTTCTTATGTAAATGTGGCGAATAAGCCCTTTGTGGGTCAACTCGTTGTATGGCGGAATTTTATATTTTTCAATAAAAGAAATAATGCAATCTTTTATTTCAATAAATTCCTTTGGAGTTATTATGCAGTCGTCGCAAGGTATAACCGTGTGACTTCTTTTTTTGTAAAAACCTGCCGTAACATTGCCCTTTTCGTCATAGCCCACAGGAAAGAGTGCCTTGTTTCTGTATCTTGTTGTTTCCAAAGATGGCAAAGTAAACTCGGCTTTCACATCTGTTTTTGCAATATTTTTCAAAACATTGTTAATCTGAGCGGTTTTATACTCTATTTCCTGTTCATAGGTTGTATGCTGATAGGAACAGCCACCGCATTTTGAAAAAAGCGGACAAACAGGCTCAATTCTGTTTTTTGAAGCTTTAATTATTTTGTTAATTTTTCCGTAAGCCGTATTTTTCAAAACTTTGAGTATGCGAACGTCAACGATTTCGCCCAAAAGTGCATTTTTCACAAAAACCACAAAGCCGTTTTCGTCACGTCCTATTCCCTGCCCGTCAAAGCTCATATCTGTTATTTCAATTTGTATTATATCGTTCTTTTTCATATAAATCTCCTTGTTTAAAAAAGTTGAAAAAATATCTCTATATGTTATTTTACCACAAAACTTTAATAATTTCAACCCCTATTTTTTACTCGTTGTACATTATTGATAAAAAAATTTTTGAAATTTTGTTTGTTTCACCACTTCCATTTTTGAGATAAATGTGTTATAATAATAACATAAAAAATTGCATTTATGCGGAGGTAATATAAAAATGGCAGGCTTAATACTTAAAAACATAACAAAAGTCTACGAAGACAGCCAGCAGAAATCTGTAGATAATTTCAGCATTGATATCGAAGATAAAGAGTTTATAATTCTTGTTGGTCCATCAGGTTGCGGTAAATCCACAACTTTGAGAATGATTGCAGGTCTTGAAGAAATCACAAGCGGTGAACTTTACATCGGTGACAGACTTGTAAACAACGTTTCACCTAAGGACAGAGATATAGCAATGGTTTTCCAGAGCTATGCTTTGTATCCTCACATGACAGTATTTGATAATATGGCTTTCGGTCTTAAAATTAAAAAAGTTCCGAAGGACGAAATCAAGAGACGTGTTCATGAAGCAGCTAAAACACTCGACATTGAACATTTGCTCGACAGAAAACCGAAGGCTTTGTCCGGCGGTCAGAGACAGCGTGTTGCTCTCGGACGTGCTATCGTAAGAGAACCTGCGGTATTCCTTATGGACGAACCGCTTTCAAACTTGGATGCTAAATTGAGAGTACAGATGAGATCTGAAATCGGCAAACTTCACAAAAGATTGCAAACAACATTTATCTATGTAACACACGACCAGACAGAAGCTATGACAATGGGTACAAGAATCGTTGTTATGAAAGACGGTGTTGTTCAGCAGATTGATTCTCCTCAGAATCTTTACGAACATCCTGTTAATCTTTTCGTTGCAGGATTTATGGGTAGCCCACAGATGAACTTCATCGATGCTACACTTTCCGAAGAAGACGGAGAACTCTATCTTACATTTGACGGCGGAAAAATTAAAGTTCCCGCTGACAGAATCAACGACAAAGTTAGAGAAAAAATCGGTCAGGAAGTTACATTCGGTATCAGACCCGAAAACATTCATGACGAAGAAGCATTTATTTCAATGTATCCCGAAAACATCATAGATGTTAAGGTTGACATCGTTGAAATGATGGGTGCCGAAACATACCTTTACATCACAATCGGTAACGGTACAAGCGGTATTGCAAGAGTAAATCCAAGAACAACCGCAAAAGTCGGCGACAGAATCAAAGTTGCATTCGATCTTACAAAATTGCATATCTTTGATAAAGATACACAGCTCACAATCACAGACTAATTAGTTGTTTTGTGCTTATAATTTTCCCACGAGGTAAGAAATTACCTCGTGGTTTTTTCTTCTAAAAAAACGCAACAAAAAAGCAGTAAAAACCTTTCGTTCTTACTGCTTTTTAAAATTAAAATTTATTCCACGTTGTAAGATTTACAATTTTTGCATAACTTTGGATTATTTTCACGACTTTAACCGAAACGTTTGTATCGGCATAATCCTCTGCCATAACAGTTTCTTCATTGTTTTCATACATTGAAACAGCCAAATCCATTGCCTGCTTAACGTCCTTGCCCTTTATTCCACCGATAACAACGGTTCCCTTATCCAAAACTTCGGGTCTTTCCGTTGATGTACGAATAAGAACACCGGGGAAATTGAGCATTGCGGATTCCTCCGACAAAGTACCGCTATCGGAAAGCACGCAATAGCTGTTAAGCTGTAATTTGTTGTAGTCGAAAAATCCAAAAGGCTTGGGATTTTGCACAAGAGGGTGAAATTTAAACTTTCTTTCATTTATAAATTTCATACTTCTTGGATGTGTCGAATAAATTATCGGCATTTGATATTCCTCGGCAATTTCGTTTATTGCATTCATAAGGGACATAAAATGCTCCTCATTGTCAATATTTTCTTCTCTGTGGGCAGAAACAAGAATATATTTTTTCTTTTCAAGCCCCATTTTTTCCAAAATATCGCTTTTTTCAATGCTTTCCATATTCTTTTTCAAAACTTCTCTCATGGGAGAACCTGTAACAAACATAGTTTTTCCGTCTATTCCCTCATTCAAAAGATAGCGTCTTGAATGCTCGGTGTACGGCAAATTTATGTCGGAAATATGGTCCACAATTTTGCGGTTTATCATTTCCGAAACGTTCCAATCCCAACATCTGTTTCCCGCTTCCATGTGGAAAATGGGAATTTTCAATCTTTTTGCACTGATTGCACAAAGTGCGGAATTGGTATCACCCAAAACAAGAAGAGCATCAGGTTTCTCTTTTTCCATAACCTCATAGGACTTAGCAATGATATTGCCCATTGTTTCACCTAAATTTTTGCCTACGCTTTCAAGGTAATAATCAGGCGCTCTAAGCTCCAAATTGTCGAAAAATACTTGATTTAAAGTGTAATCCCAATTTTGTCCCGTGTGGACGATTATATGGTCAAAATATCTGTCACAGCATTTTATAACTTCCGAAAGTCTTATAATTTCGGGTCTTGTGCCCATAACAGTCATAACTTTCAATTTACTCATTTTTCTTTTTTCCTTTCTAACAATGCTTTAAACCTCTAAAAAGTATGTATCGGGCTTATTTGGATCGAATTTTTCGTTTGCCCACATAACGGTAACAAGGTCTGTATCGCCGATATTGGCAATGCTGTGAGTGTAGCCTGTGGGAATATCCACAACCTCAAGCTTATCACCGGAAACGATATATTCAATCACTTCGTCATCGCCAACTTTTCTGAATTTTATGGACGCCTTACCGCTTACAACAAGAAATTTTTCATTTTTGGTGTGGTGGTAATGATTTCCTTTAACAATACCGGGTTTTGCAACGTTTACGGAAACCTGTCCGTATTCTTCTGTTTTTAAAAATTCCGTAAAAGAACCTCTTTCGTCAACGTGCATATTTAAAGGATAAGAAAATTCATTTTTCGGCAAATAGCTCAAATAGGTTGCATAAAGTTTTTTTGAAAACTCGTCCTTTTGGTCGGGAACACCAAGATTTTCTCTTGATTTTTTAAAGCCCTCAAGCATACTTACAATTTCGCCCAATTTTATGGTATGAACAACGGGAACATAGCAATATTCGTCTTTTTTGTTTGCCATGTTTTCAAGAGCATTTATAAATTCATTCACAACATCGTCTATGTAAACAAGGTTCATTACAACGTTGGGGTCATTTACGGTTATTGGTAAATCATTTGCAATGTTGTTGCAAAAGGTTGCCACAGCACTGTTGTAATTTGGTCTGCACCACTTTCCGAAAACATTTGGAAGTCTGTATACAAAAACAGGGGAATTATTGTCTTTTCCATAAGCAAAAATAAGGTTTTCCCCTGCTTTTTTGCTTTCGCCGTAAGAATTGGAAAGTGCAGCTTGAATGGAAGAAGAAATAAGGATAGGTGCTTTGTTGCCATATTTTTTAAGCTTTTCCAAAAGCACGGAAGTAAAACCAAAATTCCCTTCCATAAATTCCTTTTCATCTTTCGGACGATTTACGCCTGCCAAATGAAAAACAAAATCACACTCTTTTGTATATTTTTCAAGCTCTTCCTCCGAGGAATCCACATCATACAAAAATAATTTATCATAACCTCTGTTTTTTAGCTCCAAAACAAGATTTTTTCCGACAAATCCCTTTGCACCGGTAACAAGAATTTTCATTTTACTTTTTCTCCTCGTTATACTTTTTAATTTCTTCCCTTATATATTCCAAAGAAAGAAGCTTTTCCTTAACCTGTTCAACGTTTAAAAGGTCGGTGTTGTTTGAATTGAACTCTGTAAGCGGATTTCTTTTTTCGTCACCGATTTTGAAATATTTATCGTAATTAAGGTCACGTTTATCAGCAGGAACTCTGTAAAAATCACCCATATCAACAGCGTTTGAGCATTCCTCGTTTGTAAGCAAGGTTTCATACATTTTCTCACCGTGACGAATGCCGATAACCTTAATTTCATTGTCTGCATTAAATAGCTCTTTAACAGCCTGTGCAAGAACTTCAATTGTACAAGCAGGGGCTTTTTGCACCATAATATCACCGCTTGCCGCATTTTGAAAAGCAAATATTACAAGTTCAACCGCTTCGTCAAGGCTCATAATAAATCTTGTCATTTTAGGTTCAGTTACCGTAAGCGGTTGTCCTGCCTTTATTTGTTCGATAAAAAGCGGAATAACACTTCCTCTGGAACACATAACATTTCCGTAACGTGTACCGCAAATAAGAGTTTTTTCAGGTGATACCGTTCTTGATTTTGCAACAAAAACCTTTTCCATCATAGCTTTACTTGTGCCCATGGCATTAACCGGATATGCGGCTTTGTCCGTTGACAAGCAAATAACCTTTTTTACCCCCTCATCTATTGCCGCAGTAAGAACATTTTCCGTCCCTAAAACGTTGGTTTTTACAGCTTCAATCGGGAAAAATTCGCAAGAAGGCACTTGTTTTAATGCTGCTGCGTGAAATATGTAGTCAACTCCGTGCATAGCATTTTTCACCGATTGCAAATCTCTTACATCGCCGATATAATATTTAATTTTATCGTTGTTGTACTTATGACGCATATCGTCCTGCTTTTTTTCGTCTCTTGAAAAAATTCTGATTTCTCCTATGTCGGTATCGAGAAATCTTTTTAAAACGGCATTTCCAAAACTGCCGGTACCGCCTGTAATAAGTAATGTTTTTCCATTAAACATAATTTTGTATATCTCCTTTTATTTTTTATCGCTTTCCAAAAAATACGTCGCTTCCATATCGGCAACATTAAGAGCAAAAGCAAGAGGAAACATCTCGAAAGCTTTTCCCACGTTTCTAACGTCGTCTGTCACGGAAAAGCCCATGTGGTATCTAATTGCAAAGGCTTCCTCTCTTGTAAGCTTCATATAGCCCGATATAACGTAAACAGATTTTTCACCGTGTCCGTAAGGAAGTGTATCTTCAATTTCATAGTAGGGAACTTTTTCCCAATAACCCTTTTCGTTTTTCACATTTCTGAGTGAAGTTTTGTAAAAATTAACCTTGCACAAATCGTGAAGCAAGGAAACAATTGCAACTGTTTCCTTTGAGGGTGTCAATTCATAAGTATTTTTCACGCTGTCTCTTGAAAGATAGTCACATAAACATTCATAAACATTTAAACTATGCTCCAAAAGACCTCCCTCATAGCTGGAATGGTATCTTGTGCTTGCAGGTGCAGTGAAAAAATCACTGTTTTCCGACAAAAGAAAATTAAGAAGCTTTTCACTTCCCTCTCTTTTTATGTTTTCCCTGTAAATTTTCACAAATTTTTCTTTAAGTTCATTTATATCCATTTTTTTCGTTCCTTTTTATTTTGATAACTTTATTATAATCCTTTTTTATTATAAAGTCAAGGGTTTTTATGACAGTTTTCTGATTTTGGGTTGACAAATAATCATAAAAATGATATAATGGTGAACGGATTGTGTAAAAAAAGCACAAAATATAAAATAATTTATCGATGAAAGGAAAGTTTTTTATGGAAAAAGAAAACAAAATGGGGACAACCCCAATAAACAAACTACTTGTTTCAATGTCACTTCCGATGATGGCATCAATGCTTATTCAAGCGATGTACAACATAGTTGACAGCATATTTGTGGCACGTTTAAGCGAAAACGCTCTTACTGCTGTATCTTTGGCATTTCCGGCACAAAACTTTATGCTTGCTTTTGCTTTGGGTACTTGCGTTGGTGTAAACGCTCTTGTTTCAAGACATTTGGGAGAAAAAGACACGAAATCGGCAAACAACGTTGCCAACACAGGCGTTTTTCTTTGTGCAATAACAGCAATTTGCTTTCTTGTAATAGGTCTTTTAGGCTCGGAATTATTTTTTAAAGCACAAACAAAAAATCCCGAAATTGTAAAGGAAGCAACAGTTTATTTAAGAATATGCACAGGCTTTTCCGTTGGTATATTCGGACAATTTATTTTTGAAAAGCTTCTTCAAGCAACGGGAAAAACCTTGCAAACAATGCTTACTCAAATGCTTGGTGCAGTAATCAACATAATTCTTGACCCGATTATGATTTTTGGACTTTTGGGATTTCCGAAAATGGGTGTTGCAGGTGCCGCACTTGCAACGGTAACAGGACAGATTGTTGCCGCAATTGCCGCAATGCTTATAAACAAAAAAGCAAACAAAGAAATCACTCTTGACATAAAAGGAATTTTATCACCGAAAAAAGAAGTAATTGCAGACATTTACAAAATAGGTGTTCCCACAATTATTATGAACTGTATCGGCTCAGTTATGACTTTCGGACTTAACAAAATCCTTATCCGTTTCACTGAAACCGCCGTTGCCGTTTTGGGAGTATATTTCAAGCTTCAAAGCTTTGTATTTATGCCTGTTTTCGGTCTTAACAACGCAATGGTGCCCATTATCGGTTACAATTTCGGTGCAAAGAAAAAAGACAGACTTTTGAAAACCATAAAATTAAGTATTTTTTATGCATTTGGAATTATGCTTATAGGACTTTTGGTTATGCAAATATTCCCAAAAGAAATGCTTCTTCTTTTCAATGCAAACGAATATATGCTTGAAATTGGTGTCCCGGCACTGAAAATAGTAAGTGTTTGCTTTGTTTTTGCGGGATATTGCGTTGTGCTTTCAAGTGCTTTTCAAGCATTGGGAAAATCTGTTTTTTCCATGTTTGTATCTTTGGGAAGACAGCTTATAATTCTCTTGCCGACAGCATACCTTTTGTCACTTACAAACAACGTTACAAATGTGTGGTGGGCATTCCCCATTGCGGAAATAATGTCACTTACACTTTGTACAATCTTCTTTGTACACACATATAAAACAACAATTAAAAATTTATAAATAACGAAAAAACAGGCACAAATACTCGTGCCTGTTTTTATATATTTTTTAATTAAAGCTCTATGTCAAAAAGCTTCATAGCGTTTTCGCTTAGAATTTTTTTATTCATAGTTTCGGAAAAGCCCAAATTCAAAAATCTGTCAACCTCAATTTTCGGTTGCCACATAGGGTAATCCGTTCCGAAAAGGATTTTATCCTCACCGTAAAGGTTGAAAAGACTTCTCAATTGCTTATCCTCAAGAGCATAAAAGGTTGAAGAACAATCAACATAAAGATTTTTGTGCTTGTAAAGCAGTTCTGCCGCTTTTTCCCACAAAGACCAGCCACCGAAATGTGCACCGATTATGACAAGGTCGGTGTAAATTTCCAAAACGGGCTTAAGTCTGTTGGGGTTGGAATAATCGTAACGGCTGTCACCGGTGTGCATAAGTATAGGGAGCCTTCCCTCGCATTCTTCGTAAATCTTCAAGCATCTGTAATCGTCGATTTTAAACTTTTGTATATCGGGGTGAAGCTTTACACCCTTTAACCCCAAAGAGATAATTTCTTCAACATCTCTTTTTATGTCGTCACTGTCAGGGTGCAAAGTTCCCAAGCCTGTCATTTTTCCGTTGGAATTTTCAACGGTAGATGCAATGAATTTATTTATGGAGGACACTTGCTTTGGTGTTGTAGCCACCGATTGTACAATAAAATGGTCTATTCCTGCTTTTTCACCCTCATTTTTCAGCATTTCCACAGTTCCATCAAGCTCTGTATGGTTAATGCCGTAAAAGGTTTCCGTTGCCATAGTTGCTTTTTTCGCAATTTTATCGGGATAAATATGGCAATGGGAGTCTATAATTTTGTACATGGTAAAATTCCTCCTAAAAAATGCGTTTTATTTATTGTTATCTTGCTCTCTTATTGAAGCACGACGGATTTTTCCGTTAAATGTTTTCGGAAGCTCGTCCACAAATTCCACTATACGAGGATATTTGTAAGGAGCTGTGTTTGTTTTAACATATTGCTGTAACTCTTTTATAAGTTTTTCGTCGCCCACATAACCGGGAGCAAGAACGATTGTAGCTTTTACAACAAATCCTCTTACAGGGTCGGGTACGCCTGTTACAGCAACCTCTGAAACGCTGTCGTGTTCCATAAGAACGCTTTCGATTTCAAAAGGTCCTATACGATAACCTGAAGATTTGATAACATCGTCGTTTCTTCCCACATAACGGAACATTCCAAGCTCGTCACGATATGCAACGTCGCCTGTATGGTAAAATCCGTTTCTTATTGACGGAATTGTGGATTCCGAACTCTTATACTGTTTCAAAAGTCCGCAAGGCTTTCTTTCCTTACTCAAAACTCTTATACAGATTTCGCCGTTTGTACCTCTCTGACATTGCTGGTCGTCATCATCTATGATATGTACGTCATAACCGGGAACAGGAAATCCTATTGAACCGGGAACGGGCTTTGTCCAGGGATAGATTGTTGCGATACATACAGTAGTTTCCGTTTGACCGAAGCCTTCATATATCTCGTGACCTGTTGCTTCTTTCCATTTGTTGAATATTTCAGGATTTAAAGCTTCACCTGCGGTACAGCAATGTGTAAGTGAAGAAAGGTCGTACTTTTTCACATCGTTTTGGAGCATAAGTCTATACATTGTAGGCGGTACACAGAATGTTGTAACTTTGTATTTTTCAAGTTTTGATAAAATATCGGCACCGTCAAATTTGTCAAAATCGTAAACAAGAATTGCACTTTCACCAAACCACTGACCGTAAAGCTTACCCCAAAGGCTCTTTAACCAGCCTGTATCGGAAATTGTAAAGTGGAGACCGCCGTCAACAACTCTGTGCCAGAATACACCTGTCATAATGTGACCCAAAGGATATTTAAAATCGTGCATAATCATTTTTGGGTATCCGTTTGTACCGGATGTAAAGCTGAGCATCATAATGTCTGTTGCTTTTGTTGCTTTGTCCCCTGTAGGACGTGTCCAATCGGTATCTGCGGCTTCAAAGCCTTCTTCAAAGTCAATCCAACCATCGATTTTCTTGTGTTTTGTAACAAGCTTTTTCTCGATTGTTTCATATTGGTCTTCTTTAAGGTCGAATTGCTCTGTTGCATCTCCGTCAGCCGTAATTACGGCAAATTTAATTTCCGCAGCATTGCAACGGTAAACGTAATCTTTTGCTTTAAGCATATTTGTTGCCTGAACAACAACAGCACCTATTTTGTGAAGTCCCAAAATGCAGAACCAGAAAAGGTAGCTTCTTTTAAGAACAAGAAGAACCTTGTCGCCTTTTTTTACTCCCAAATATTTAAAATAGTTAGCCGCTCTGTTTGATTCGAGCATCATATCTCTAAAGGTAAAGCGTTTTTCTTCGCCGTCGTTGGAAACCCAAATCATCGCAAGCTTATCGGGTTTTTCTGTTCCCAAAACATCGATTACGTCGTAAGCAAAGTTAAAATCATCGTTCCAAGTGAGTTTGTAGTTTTTCTGAGCGTCTTTAAGAGATGTAAAATCATCTCTTGAAGCGCCGACAAATTTTTCGTATATAGCCATTTTCTTTATTTCCTTTCTTTTTTACAAAGTTTGAGCATTTTCAGTAAGTTTTTTATTTAATTACAACCGCAATAAATTCTGTTTGTTTTTCTCCCATCGCCACTTCCGCGTGGGGAATACTGCCGTCAAAATAAATGCTGTCACCTTTGGATAGCTCGTAGGAAATATCGCCGATATAAAGTTTCATTTTACCCGAAAGAACATAGTTAAATTCCTGTCCCTCGTGTCCATGCATAACGGGCGGTTTTTCATCGGGTGTTATTGTTACCAAATATGGTTCCGATTTTCTGTCTCTGAATGTGTAAGCCAAATGCTTATAATCGTATTCGTGTGCTCTTTTTACGCTGTAGCCGTTACCTTTTTTAACCATACAGCACATTGAAAGTGTAGGTGAATCTCCGCTTATAAGGTGAAGCACGTCTATTCCCAAGACGTCTGCCGCATTGTAGATAAAGCTGAATGAAAAGTCTTTGTCGCCGTTTTCGAAAGCTTCATAATCTTTTTCCGAAACATTAAGCTTTTCTGCCATATCTTTTACAGTGTAATCACAATCTTCACGCATAAAACGAAGTCTCATGCCTATATCTTTTATCTGATCGTTCATAATTTTAGTCCTCCTTGTAGTTATATCCAAGCTCTATAGCTTTTAAATTTACCTCCAGCATATTCTGCTTTCTTGCGGGAATTACCTTTTGAAGTGCTTTTTCAACATTTTCATAAGGAATAATATTTGTGTGTTTAAGCATATATCCAATCATAATCATATTTGCGAGTCCTGTAAGTTCATTGTCGGAAGCAAGCTTTGTTGCGGGAATATAGTATGCTTTAACATCATTTTTTTCAACTTTTTTATCAATAAGTGAGCTGTCAATGAAAATATATCCGTCTTTTGTTGTATCATTTTCATATTTTTCCAATGACGGCTTATTCATTGCAATAAGAATGTCGGGGTTGGAAATGATAGGTGAGCCGATTTTTGTATCGCTCAAAATAATACTGCAGTTTGCGGTACCGCCACGCATTTCCGGTCCGTAGGAAGGAAGCCAGCTGACTTCTTTGTTTTCAATTAAGCCTTCATAAGCAAGGAATTTTCCCGAAAAAAGGATTCCTTGTCCGCCGAAACCTGCTATTAAAATCTGTGTAGTCATTATTTATCTCCTCCCTCTTGATATTTGTCTTTATAAACGCCCAAAGGATAGTAAGGAATCATATTTTCCTTTGCCCAATTAAGCGCATCCTCAGGTTTCAAGCCCCAGTTTGTGGGACAAGTTGAAACAACCTCGATAAGTGAAAAGCCTTTTTTGTCAAGCTGATATTGGAAAGCTTTTTTGATAGCTTTTTTTGCGTTTTTAATGTTTTTAACGTCTGTTACAGCAACTCTTTCAAGATATGCGGCACCGTCAACCTTTGAAAGCATTTCACAAATTTTAACCGGGAGACCAACAGTTTCAACATCTCTTCCGTAAGGTGAAGTCTGTGTTACCTGACCGGGAAGTGTTGTAGGAGCCATCTGTCCGCCTGTCATACCGTAAATTGCATTGTTTACGAAAATTACGGTAATGTTTTCGCCTCTTGCCGCACTGTGAACTGTTTCGGCAGTACCGATAGCGGCCAAGTCACCGTCACCCTGGTATGTGAAAACGATGTTGTCGGGTTCGGATCTTTTTACGCCGGTTGCAACTGCGGGAGCACGTCCGTGAGCCGCCTGTACCATATCAACGTCGAAATAGTCGTAAGCCATAACACTGCAACCAACGGATGCAACACCGATTGTTTTACCTTGAATTCCAAGCTCGTCTATTGCTTCCGCAACAAGACGGTGAATAATACCGTGGGTACAGCCCGGGCAATAGTGCATAGTTTTATCTGTAAGTGATTTTGGTTTTTCAAAAACTGTCATTATATTCAATCCTTTCTCTTAGGCATTAATCGCTTTTTCAATAGCGTCAAGCACATTTTGTGTTGTGGGAATCATACCACCGGTACGATTGCAAAGATATACGGGCTTTTTGCATTTTGTTGCAAGCTCAATATCTTCAATCATCTGCCCCATTGAAAGCTCTACGGAAATAAAGGATTTAACCTTATCTGCTATATTAAGAAGAGCTTTTTTTGGGAAAGGCCAAAGTGTAATAGGTCTGATCATACCAACCTTAATGCCTTTTTCTCTTGCAATGTCGATTGCGTTTTGAGAAACTCTTGCGGCAACACCGAATGCAACTATGCAAATTTCAGCGTCTTCCGTTCTGTATTCTTCATACATAACTTCGTTTTCTTCAATCTGTCTGTAACGTTCAAATCTTTCAAAGTTTGTTCTTTCAAGTTCTTCGGGTTTTAAGTAAAGTGAATTTACAATATTTGCTTTTCTCTTTAAACCAGTACCTGTCAAAGCCCAAGATTTATCGTGCTGATTTACAACACCTGCATCAAGAGAAACAGGTTCCATCATCTGACCCATAGTACCGTCGGAAAGAATCATAGCCGGCATTCTGTATTTTTCGGCCAAATCAAAGCCTTTAAATACAAGGTCCACCATTTCCTGAACGGAATCCGGTGCCAATACGAGAAGATGGAAGTCTCCATGTCCCAAGCCTCTTGTAGCCTGGAAATAGTCTGACTGTGAAGGCTGAATACCGCCAAGTCCCGGTCCACCTCTTTGTACGTTTACAATCAAAGCGGGAAGATCACAGCCTGCAAGGTAGGAAACACCTTCGCTCTTTAAGGAAATTCCGGGGCTTGAACTTGAAGTCATAGCTCTTTTTCCTGTTGATGCTGTTCCTATAACCATATTGATAGCGGCAATTTCGCTTTCAGCCTGCAAAAACACACCACCGATTTTCGGCATTCTTTTTGACATATATGCGGCAACCTCTGTTTGCGGTGTTATGGGATATCCGAAATAGTGACGACATCCTGCCATTATTGCGGCTTCCGCCAAAGCTTCGTTGCCTTTCATTAAAACTTTTTCTGACATAATATTAAAATCCTTTCTAATTGCTTTTTATTTCTCAACGGTAATTACGCAGTCGGGACACATAGTTGCGCAAAACGCACAAGCTATACATTTTTCCTGATCTGTAATACCTGCCGGGTGATAACCCTTTGAATTTAAGCCGTCTGTAAGAGTAATAATATTTTTCGGACAGGCGCCTACGCAAAGTCCGCAACCCTTACATACTTCTTCGTTAAATGTTACTTTAGCCATTTTTATGTTTTCCTTTCACAAGTGTTTATTATATTTCTTTCGACCACGATTGTTTAATATAGAGCTTTATGGGAACAATGTTTTCGTCATTTTTGAAAAATTCGTCCTTTAACTCTTTTTTAACCGTTGTCATAACAATGGGAAGCTTTGCTTTTTGGGAAATTTCTTCGGCATATTTAAAAGAAGAAATTACATCGTCTTTTGTTGTTATATCGCCGATATTTGAGTTGTTTACAATTCCCGTAAACTTTATTTTGGAAGCATCTTCGATTTCTCTCATTATTGCAATAGCATCATCTGCCGTTCTTGTAAGAGGACGATAACAATTGAAAACAAAAAGCATTTCAAAATCGTTTTCATCTTTCACAAGGTCGCTGTATCTGCCCATTGCATAAGCTCCTCTGTCGTCTCCCCCCAAATCGATAACGGCTTTTTTGTCTTTATCTTCAAAAAGTGCGTATGCTTCGGGTGGAAGTGCCGGCAAATCAACATTTGAACCGGCATATTCCGAGGAAATAAGCTTAATATCGTTTTCCAAAAACATAGCTTTAGCATCTTTTGTTCTGAAATAAGGATTTACAATATCAAGGTCGGCAATAGCCGTTTGAAATCCTTTTTCTTTCAACATAAGTGCATAATTTGCGGCTACGTTTGTTTTTCCGCTTCCGTAGTGACCTGCAAAAATCACTATTCTTTTATTTAAAGTACTACTGACCAATTGAATTTATCCTCACATTTTCCCCATTGTATTCCTGTAATTGTATCGTAAAGTTTTTGGCTCAATTCGCCGATTGTGTTGTTGTTTATAAGCATAACATCGTCTTTGTAACGGAGCTTTCCAACAGGAGAAATAACTGCCGCTGTTCCCGTACCGAAACATTCTTCAAGCTTTCCTGCTTTTTGAGCTGCAATAAGCTCGTCTACGCTTACTTTTCTTTCTTCAACTTCATATCCCATGGATTTGCAAACTTCAATTACGGAATTTCTTGTAATACCGGGCAAAATACTGCCGTTTAACATAGGAGTTACGATTTTACCGTCAATTTTGAAGAAAATGTTCATTGCACCAACTTCTTCAATGTATTTTCTTTCAACACCGTCAAGCCACAAAACCTGTGAATAACCGTCATCGTGAGCTTTTACCTGAGCTGCCAAGCTTGCCGCATAATTACCGCCTGTTTTTGCAAAGCCCATACCGCCTCTAACTGCTCTTACATAGTCATCTTCAATCCAAATTCCAACAGGTGCGAGACCGCTTTCATAGTAAGCACCGCTGGGAGAAAGAATGATAATGAATTTATATGTCTGTGAGGGTGCAACTCCCAAAAATTCGTCTGTTGCAATAATGAAAGGTCTTATATAAAGTGAAGTACCTTCTTCTGTGGGAATCCAATCCTCGTCAACCTTTACAACCGCTTTTACAGCTTCCACAAACATATCTTCGGGAAGTTCGGGTATGCAAAGTCTTTTATTTGATGCATTTGTTCTTTTTGCGTTCATATCGGGTCTGAAAAGACGAGCTTTTCCGTCTGCGCCTTTGTAAGCTTTAAGACCTTCAAACATTTCCTGACCGTAGTGGAAAACCATTGCGGAGGGAGCAAGAGAAAGGTTTTGATACGGTACGATTCTGGGGTCGTGCCATCCTTTGCCTTCGGTGTAGTCCATAACAAACATGTGGTCTGTGAAAACTTTACCGAATCCCAATTTACCTTGGGGTTTTGCTTTTGGTGAAGTAGTTTTAGTAATTTTGATTTCCATTTTTCTTTATCCTCCTAAAAATCATACATATATAATTAAAATTTTTAACTTATTAAAAAAAGCTTACAGCTATCTGCCATAAGCTCCCTAAGATTTATTATATCACAAAATTAAATATAACAACTTGAAACTATACACGACAAACAGCATTATTTTCGCTGATGTTAATAATGACATCAATAATAATGCTAATGACAGATATAAGGTTTATCAAGCCAAATAATTTCATTTTTAAAAGTCCTCTTTGTTTAAATCTTACTTTAGTATTATAGCACACAGTTTTTCTGATGTCAATATCTTTTTTTAAAAAAATTGAATTTTTTTAAATTTTTTTAATTTCTATATTGAGTTAATATCATACGGAGTAGTCTGATATACATAATAG
>CAYPIJ010000018.1:0-4782 GCA_964410755.1 uncultured Oscillospiraceae bacterium
TTATGCAAGGCAAAGATAATAATATGTTTGCACCGAAAGATTTTGCCACAAGAGCGGAAATTGCAACGATTATCCAAAGATTTATAGAGACTAATAAATAAAATTTGAAATAACGTAAATTTGTTTCAAACGTAAGAAGAACCTAATTTTCATTAAGCGAGAATTAGGTTCTTTTTTGCGATTTTAAGTAAATTTCGGTTCTGTTAAAGAAATAGTATGATATGTGATTTTTTTGTACAGTTCCTTATCGTATTTGCTTTTTGCAACGGAATATCCTATTGTGATAACTACGGCAAAAACAGAAACTACTCCGGAATAACCTCTAAGAAAAAACTGTGCAATCATAGATATTCCCACTATTGATATCGACAAAGCAGCGTGCTTGCCGGTTCTAATTAAGCTTTCCCTTGTTGAATATCCCTTTTGTTTCAGTTTGGCAAATTCATACACTGAAAATGCAATAGTTGTAAGTGCTCCGCATACACCGATGTTTATTGTTTTTCCTATGTTTTCAATAGATTTAACAGCGAGATGACTTCCGATTTTTTCTGTAATAAATTTTGTGGTAGTTTTTCCTACAGTAAAACATAATCCTGCACTTACGACAGAGGTAGCCATATTTTTAACACCTTGGTTTATACCACTTGTGAATGCATATTTTAGGCTATTGGGATTTAATCCGTTTTGTGCAAGAGTTGTAAGCATTCCAAGGGTGAATCCTATACCGAGACCGATTGCAGCCGCAACTCCTATGCCACTTAACGTGGCCGTAAAATTACGCCTATTGTTAAGTTTAGAAAATTCTCCTTTCCAATTATTGGGTTTTTCATTGACAGGCTTTTTATAATTTATTTTTCCTTTTTCTGCATCAAAATGTTTATTCTGATGTTGGGTTGTGTTTAGGACATCTAAATTGTTTATGTCACTTTGAAGATATGGATCTGATGCTACACCGGTACGATGATGTACTTCTGTTCTCTCAAGATAGGTTGATTTAATATGTTTAAATTCTTTCGATGTGATATGCTCTAAATCAATATTTTGTAATTCTTTTTTCAATTCTTCTAATTTTGAAGGTTGAATATATTCCGAACTAATATTGTTATACTTTAAATCTTTAAGTATTTTAATATAGTCTTGTGGGGGAGTTGTGAGAACCCGGTTTATTATAACCTTAGTTTTTTCATTACTCATATCGGACAAATCAATGTTCTTCAAGTCAATTTCATTTATGTTGGAAAATGGAAAAATATTTTTTTGCCCCATTTGTGATTCCATCAAACGAGATCTGACAGCCAAGCTTTTTACATCGGACCAGTTTGAAAGATTTCGAAATTTTAATGCACCTTCTGCAATTTTGTTATCAACATAAATTTTAGTTGCATTATTAAGTTTTATTTGTTCGCCGGTTAAAGTATTTACATACTTTGTGAATTGAACATTATTGTTGTTGATAACATCAATATAATTCGCTGTGCTGTTGCCTATTATGGAAGCAGAAGGGTTGCTGATGGTTCTTCGTGAACACGGTGTATGAATTTGAGTGTGTGCAACTGTATTTTGTTTTTTTTGTTGATTGAGTATACACTTATTTATAGTTTCATTCAAATCCATTTTTGTCACTCCTTAATTTTTTTGTATTCAATGCCCATTCCGTAACAGCAAATTTTAAATCGTTATCGACTTCTTGAAATATCATATTATATACATTGTTGTAATAAATTAAAGTTTCATTGAATAGCTTGCTTGTATCATATATGAAAAATTTTTTTGTCAACAGATTTTTTAAATTGTTACGTTCTTTGTATTTTGAAATGTTGTTTTTAAAGCTATCGAATACTTCTTTGAAATGTTTAACTGCCACTTTGTTATATTCAAGCAACTCTTGGCGATTTAACTGTTCCATTTTCTCGCTTATGGTTTTTGAAAAAGCTTTTGTTAAGCTGTTGTATGAATCTTCTTGCTTTGTGTTAAAAGAGTCTTTGTCAAGTTGAACATCTATTTTCGAAACAGATTCAAGGAGCTCGTCAAATTGTTTTTGGTCGGTTGCATTTTTTAGCTTCCCGAGTAGGTCTGACAAATTACTTAAAATTTGACGATTTTCATCTTCTTTCTTATCTGAAAATTTTTTTAAAAATTCATTTTCGTCATCATCAATTTTATTCCAACATTCGTCAATACGCTTTTGAACGTTTTTTATAAATGATAACATATCTTCGTCTATATCTATGCTTTCGGAAAACATACGAAAGGCAGATAACATTTCTGAAGCAATTTGTCTGCGATAGTTAAATTCAACGTCCAATTTACTTAAAGTTATTCCTGTTTCAATAAATTTCTCAAAAATTTCTTTATTTGTAACGTCCTTATTCAGTTGGTTTTTTATAACAAGATAAGCATCGAAAATATTTTTGTCTTTTAATTTTTCAAATAGGTTTTCCATTTTTTACTTTCCTTTCACAAAAGAATTAATCATTGAATTTGATGAAATGTGTTCGTAAAAATCCAAAGCTACTCTTGCATTGTTAAGTTTTTCTTTCAGACTTGTTAGTTCTTCCTCATTTGCAAGTTGTTCATATTTAGCTATTTGATCGTTCCAATCTTCTTCAATTTTGTTACAAGCTGCGAGAAAACTTTCTCTTGTGTCGTCACAATATTTCTCGATTGCTTTTTGTGTTTTTGCGGCAAAATCATTTTCATTATATTTTTTAACAAGATCTTTAGCGAAATCTTTTTTCCATGTAAATGCTTTGAAAACTGATGTCAATGCCATTATAACAGCAGATATTCCTATTCCTGCCACACCCAATGTTGTAAGAAAAGGTGTTAATCCTAAGCTTGTACCAAAATAGGTGGCTATAAATGCGGTTGTGGACGTTGAAAGCCATGTTGCCGATGCACCTGCTACGCCGAGACTGACTAATCCTTTTAAGCCTTCTTTGAATGAATCTTTGACATTGAAAGAAAAATTTATATCATCTGAAACTAAAGTAAGGCTGTGTTTTTTTAGGTAATTATCTAAATAAACTTTGCAGTGTTCGTCAAAAGAACGAAAGATTTCTTCAACACGGCTGTTTATTTGATTATTGTAATACGTTACAAAAGCTTCTATTGATTCTTTTTTGGACTTGCAACCGAAATTATCCATCATTTCCACTATTGTGTCAGTTTTTGTCATTTTCAGGTAGGCACAACTAAAATCCTGGGAAGCAATGGCTTTTTCTTCTTCTATTCTTGTAACTAACTTTTCTTTTCGTTCTTCTTCTTCAATTTTTCGTTTAGGTTCATAATCTTTTAATTCGCGTAATCTTTTTATACTTTCATCTCTGTTTTCTATCATCGTTTCATAGTCTTTTATATTTGAGGCGAAAATTTTCTTTGATTCTTCAATGAGTATGTTGATATTCTTATAGAAGTTTTCATGTATTATTTTCGGTAATTTTTCTACGGTTTTATTAAACGCTTCTATAAAATCTGTGCATAGTCTCTCTTGATTTTTTTCAAAGGTAAAAAATCGTTTACGTAAAATTTGATTGTCATATTTGTATCCGGTGATATTGCTTCTTTGTAACAATATTTCGTCATTATTTTTTGTTGAATCAACTAAAACGGAAGAAAGTGCACTACATCTTCTATCTAAAATTTCATTTAATTCTGTTGCGTTTCCGCTATTGACCGTACTTGCTTGCGAAGCAACTATAAACAGATTTTCAAGCGGTTCAATATTGTTTTTGTCTTTTAATTCAATAGGTCTTAAATGTTTTAAACATTCGCTGATATAGTGTAAGTCGCCTTTTTGCAAAAATCCGTTGGAACGACTTAAATAGATTAATATGTCGGCTTTATTTTCTCTTGTGTAAAATTTGTGTTTTAAGTCGTCTTCGTCGTTTACGGCAAATCCGGGCAAATCCAAAATGTCACAATTCTTTAATAACGGGCTATCAATAAAAGCCAAAGCGGAAGAAGCGGTTTCCTTGTCTTCATTTTTTCCTTGGTGTGTACCGTAGGACTCAAGGAGAGAAAAGTCACCGCTTTCAATTAAATGTTGGTCGTAATAATCTTTATCGTCAAGATAAAAATCGTCAAATTCGGAATTATCAACTTGTCTGAAAATACAAACATCATCTTTGATAAATTGTGGGCGTTCATCGATATGCTTGATATGTACGGAAATAGATGTTGTCGGTGTCCATTTAGAAGGCAGTTTGTCTGTGTTAAGTAAGGTGTTTATTAATGTGCTTTTTCCGGCATCTGATTGTCCTGCAAAGGATATTTTTGGCTTTCTTAACATTTTTGTACATTGATGGAGTTTAATTAATTCATTTGCTAAAGATTCATTGCCCTCGGTTTTAAATTTGTCAATGCTTTCTTTAAGATATGTTATGAAATTCTCTTTTGATTCCGGTGTAGTTTCCCAAGTGTTGTTTGGGGATGGGATAGGATGAGTTTTTTGCCCGTCTGGCTTTATAATAATGGTTCCTAAACCCGTCATGTCCATTAATATTATCAACAATTCAGACGGTAATTTTTTTGTACCTTTTTCATATTCACGTAACGTTTCTGTGGAAATTTCCAGTTTTTCTGCTAATTCATTTTCGGTGCAATCGAGATGATTGCATATTAATTTTACATTTAACATTATATTTTCTCCTTTTTTTAAATAAATTATTATACACTTTTTTGTTTGTGAAACAAAAAACAAAATCACCTCTTTTTTTATTATAATTTACAAATTAAAAAGTGCGTAGCTACCCAAAAGAGCAGAGCTACGCACAAAAAAGC
>CAYPIJ010000018.1:4882-21333 GCA_964410755.1 uncultured Oscillospiraceae bacterium
AGCAGAGCTACGCACAAAAAAGCTTACAGCTCTGTCTCCAAAGGTTGCTACACACTTTTCAAACTATTACACAATTACAGAACGGATTGCACAAGAGTATGACGAAACAAGAGGGTACGCTTTTTAACAAATTTAGCGGACCTCTTGCGAAATCAATGTTATTTAATTGTGTTTTTAAAATTTGAAAAGTTGTAGCATAATCATTGTATCACATTTTTCCAAAAAATTCAATACTTTCAATGAAAAAATGTTTATTGTGACGAAAAAAATATAAAATCCGTCAAAATAAAAGTAATTTCAATAAAAAATTCCGCAAGACTTTTAAAATCTTGCGGAATGTACATTATTATATTTATCGTTTAAAGCTTTGATGCTAAATAATTTTGCATTTTGTGTTTTTTGGTTTCCAATCGGTATCGAAGACGGCAGCGTCGATATCGTTTAGAGTTGTGAGGAAATACAAGGATTTTTTGTTGAATTTTCCGCTATCGCAAAGAAAGACGTTCTTTTTTGCATTCTTTATTATAATACTGCGGAGATGGTTTTCCTCGGGTGTGGGGTCGGAAATTGTTCCGTCTTTTGAGATTGCATTTGAGGAAAAGAAAAAAATGTCGGGATATATTTCCGTTGCGATTTTGTAGCTTTGGGTGCCGGAAAGAACAGCGGAATTGTTTATGGAGCTTCCGCCTATGCAATGGGTGTTAATCCCGTAGTTTATTGCGTTTATGGCGGTAATCATATTGTTGGTAAACAAAATTATGTTTTTGTGTTTGGCAATGTAGGGCACCAAAAAACTTGCGGTTGTTGAACCGTCAATCATTACCGATATACCGTCTTCCAAAAATGACGATGCTTTTTTTGCTATTTTTTTCTTTTCCAAAACGTTTTTTGACATTCTTAAATTTAGAGGAATTGCAACGTTTTCTTCTTCCAATACGCTTGCACCTCCATGTGTGCGTTTTAAAAAGCACATATTTTGAAGATGTTCCAAATCTCGTCTTATGCTTGACGTTGAAGTGAATGTCATTTCAGCCAATTTATTTACGGACATATAGCCGTTTTGTTGTACTATTTCAAGAATTGTTTCCTGTCTTTTTGTTATGCTCATTTTTCCTCCGAATTTGCTCATTTTTTTAAATAATATGCTCATTTATCTATTATATCGCCACATATTGACAATATTTCAAGCATTGTTTATAATTATAACATAAATATAAAGGTATGTCAATGAAAGGAATTGAAAAATATGCTTGAAGAAATGAAAAAACGTGTTTTTGAGGCAAATATGCTCCTTAAAAAATACAATTTAATAACCCTTACTTGGGGAAACGTTTCGGAAATAGACAGAAAAAGCGGTCTTGTGGTTATAAAACCGTCAGGTGTTCCTTACGAAACAATGAAGGTTGAGGATATGGTGGTTGTTGACTTGCAGGGGAATGTTGTTGAGGGAACTTTGAATCCGTCTTCCGATACTCCCACACATTTGGAGCTTTACAAACGCTTTGAAAACATAGGTGGTATTACCCATACACATTCACGTTGGGCAACGATTTTTGCACAGTCGCAAAGAGGTATTCCGCCACTCGGTACAACACATGCCGATGCTTTTTTCGGTGAAATTCCTTGTACTCGTCAGCTTACAAATGAGGAAATTTTCGGAGAATATGAGGCGGAAACGGGAAAAGTTATTGCAGAGCTTTTTACAAATGAAAGGGTAAATGAAGTTCCCGGTGTTCTTGTTTGTTCACACGGGCCCTTTGCTTGGGGAAAAAACGCTGTGAAATCAGTTGAAAATGCACTTGTTTTGGAAGAAGTTGCAATGATGGCATGGCATACGCTTATGTTTAACAAAAATGCGGATTTCAAAAAAGAGTTATCGGAAAAACATTATTTCAGAAAACACGGAGCAAATGCTTATTACGGACAAAAGGAGACAAATTAAGATGATTATTGACAGTAAACAATATAACGGAAAATGTAAATGTGGGAAAACTCACGAAATGACAACGGAATTTTGCGTTGTTGAAAAAAATTGTATGGAAAAAGCCAATGAATATATGAATCGATATGGGTTGAATGGCTTTTGCACGGCAATTTATGACGAAAATACATATAAAGTAACAAAAGATGTGCATCCGAATGCAGACAAAGAGGTGATTTTACCGCCCGAAAATCTTCATGCGGATAATCATGGAGTGAAAATAGCTTTGGAACAAATTCCTAAAGAAACAAAATATTTAATTGCCGTAGGCTCGGGAACAATTCACGATATTACAAGATATTGTGCCTATAAATTGGGAGTTCATTTTGTCTCTTGTCCCACAGCGGCAAGCGTTGACGGTTTTTGTTCTTCCGTTGCGGCAATGACTTGGGACGGTTTTAAAAAGACTTTTACGGCTGTTGCACCAAAAATTGTTATAGCGGATATGGAAATCGTTTCAAAAGCACCTTTCAACTTAACAAAATCGGGCTTTGGAGATATGATTGGAAAATACATAGCTCTTTCCGAATGGAAAATCGGGCATATTCTTACAGATGAGTATATTTGCAAGGAAATTTACGATATGACCATGGACGCCACAAAAGAAGTTATGAACAGTGCGGACGGAATTAAAAACGGTGATTTAAAGGCCTACGAAAAGCTTATGTACGGCCTTTTGATGTCGGGAATTGCAATGCAACTTTTGGGATATTCTCGTTGTGCTTCAGGTGCCGAACATCATATATCCCACTTCATAGAAATGCAACCTACAGGTGCAAATATTTGTTCAAATGCTCTTCACGGAGAAAAAGTTGGTGTCGGCACATTGCTTGCAAGTAAAGAATACCATAGAATAAGAAATATTGAAAATATTTCCTTTAAAAACTATCCGCAAATTGATGATGACTATATAATTGATATGTATGGAAAAGATTTGTGCGGTTCAATTTTGGAAGAAAACAAAAATAACTGTGCAAAAGACATAACAGCAGAGCTTATGAAAGGAAAATGGAGCGAAATATGCAAAGTTATTGACGAAATTCCGACTTATGAGGAATTTTCGGAAAAATACAAGCTTTTGGGACTTAAATCCACCTTGGAAGATATTGAAGTGCCGAATAAAGCTGAAAATATGTTGCTTGAATATTCGCCTTTTGTAAGAAACAGACTTACACTTATGAGACTTCGTAAGTGCATTAATTTATAGCCCCCTCTTTTAGAATCGTAAAAAAAGCAGAAATCTTTTTGTTTTGAAAAATCTTAAAAAATGTGAGGTTTTTGCTTTTTTTCGGTTCTTTTTTTGTTCAATTTTTTAAAACAACGAAAAATTTGTAAAAAAATTAAGGAAAATACTGTTTTTTTTATAAAACGTATTGACAAAAACAAAAAAAAAGAGTATAATACAAACAAAAACAAAAACAAAAACAGAAAAAAGGAGATTTTTTATCGTGATTAATGAATACGAAATCAAAAAAGAAATATGCGAAATAGGCAGAAGAATTTATAACAGAGGAATGGTTGCCGCAAATGATGGTAACATTTCCGTAAAATTAAACGATAATGAATTTTTGTGCACACCTACAGGCGTAAGTAAAGGATTTATGACTCCCGAATACATCTGTAAAGTTGACGCAGAAGGTAGAACAATCCAGGCAAACGGAAATTTCAGACCTTCTTCAGAAATCAAAATGCACATGAGAGTATATAAAGAAAGACCCGACGTTCAGTCTGTTGTTCATGCTCATCCGGTATATGCAACAAGCTTTGCTATTGCAGGTATTCCTTTGACTCAGCCCATTATGCCCGAAGCTGTTATCGCTCTCGGTTGCGTTCCCATTGCTGAATACGGCACACCTTCAACAGTTGAAATCCCCGATGCTGTATCAAAATATCTTCAGTATTATGATGCTGTTTTGTTGGCTAACCACGGTGCTTTGTCATATTCAGACTCACTTTTGAATGCATACCACAAAATGGAATCATTGGAATTCTATGCTGAATTGCTCTTCAAAGCAAAACAGTTGGGCGGACCTTTGGAACTTAACCAAGAACAGGTTGAAAAACTCTATGAAATCAGAAGACAGATGGGGCTTAAAGGAAAACACCCTGCAGATGTATGCCCAAATGTTAAAGCAGGTAAACCAAGCTGTCACAGCTGTGGTGGTAACTGCTCACACGGTGCAGGCGACAACAATGACGCTTTAATCAGTGAAATTACAAAAAAAGTTTTGGCTGCAATGGGTAAATAATTGTAATACATAATTTTTTGTGAGGTGAAGTCTTTAATGATTTATACAAAAAAAGGCGATGAAGGCTACACCTACAATGCAAAAAACGTGAAATTTCAAAAGGACAATATAACCTTTGAACTTATGGGAACTTTGGATGAGCTTTCTTCCGTTATGGGAATGGCAAAAACCGAAGCATCCTTTATGGTTAGAGATATAATCGCGGCTTATCAGAAAGAATTTATTACTTTAAACGGTTTTATTGCCGGCTACGGCAGTTTTAATTCCGCCGAAGCAACACAGAGAACAGAAACTCTTATTGATGCATATTCCAAAAAAATACCGCCTTTTGAAGGGTTTACACTTCCCGGAGAAAGTAAGTCGGGTGCTATTTTGGACGTTGCAAGAACCGTTGCAAGAAGACTTGAAAGAATTGCTGTTAAAGCGAATAGAATTTTTCAGATAAAAAAAGAAGAGCTTGCTTATTTCAACAGAATTTCCGACCTTTTGTATGTACTTGCAAGATATGAGGACGGACTAAACGGCAAAAAAGAAGAACAAACTTCATATTCTCAAAATGTGAGAGAGGGAAGTATGAACTTGAAATATGCCGAAGAAATAGTTGAAGCTGTAATGAAAAAAGCTCGTGAAATAGGAGTTTTGTCCGTTTGTGTCGTTTGCGACAGCGGAGGAAATCCCATACTTTTGAAAAGAGATGACGATGCGTTTATTGCAAGTGTAAATGTTGCTCTTAATAAGGCTTATACTTCCGTAAGTCTTAAAATGCCTACAAAAAAACTTGAAACGCTTACAAAGCCGGGAGACCCACTTTACGGAATTCAGCATCAAGATCCGAAAATCGTTGTTTTCGGCGGCGGTATTCCCATATACAGTAACGGTGTTATTATCGGTGGCTTTGGCGTAAGTGGCGGCAGTTTGGAACAAGATACATATCTTGCAGACTATGCCGACAGCTTGTTTAACAGATAAATTAACTTGAAAGGAAGAATATAAATGAACGAAAAAGAAGTCGCTAAAATTGTGGAACAGGTTCTTAACGAAATGCAAAGCACTTCCGCTCCTTCACAAAAAAAATTAAAAGGTGTTTTCAACACTATGGAAGAAGCTATCGATGCGGTTAAGAAAGCATATAAACAGTTCCGTGGTTACAGCGTTGAACAAAGAGAAGCAATGATTTCCAAAATAAGAGAAAAAATTCTCGCAGAGGCAGAGGTTATGGCTAAAATGGGCGTATCCGAAACCAAGATGGGAAGAGTTGCTGATAAAACAATAAAACATTTGCTTGTTGCACAGAAAACTCCGGGCACGGAAGATTTAAATCCGAGAGCTTACAGCGGAGATAACGGTTTAACACTTGTTGAGCCTGCTCCGTTCGGAATTATCGGTGCTATCACACCGTCAACAAACCCCTCCGAAACAGTTTTGTGTAATTCAATGGGAATGTTGGCAGGCGGTAACTGTGTAATCTTCAATCCTCACCCAAATGCAAAGGAAACTTCACTTTATGCGGTTGACCTTGTAAACAGAGCGGTGCAGGAAGCAGGCGGACCGGAAAATGTTGTTGTAAGTGTTTACAAGCCTACAATGGACACATCAAATATGATGGTAAATTGTCCGGATGTTAAGCTTTTGGTTGCAACAGGCGGTCCCGGTGTTGTAAGAATGCTTTTGTCTTCAGGCAAAAAAGCAATCGGTGCCGGTGCAGGTAACCCACCTGTAATTGTTGACGAAACAGCCGACATTAAAAAAGCGGGAAAAGATATTGTCGATGGTGCAAGCTTTGACAACAATCTTCCTTGTATTGCCGAAAAAGAATGCTTTGCGGTTGCAAGCATAAAAGATGAGCTTATTGAAAATATGACTAAAAACGGTGCATATCTTCTTAAAAATCAAGTTGACATCGACAAGCTTGTTGATGTTGCAACAAAGGTTGTTGACGATAAAAAAGGCGGTAAAAAACGTGTTATTAATAAAGATTTTGTTGGTAGAGACGCCATTAAATTCTTAAGAGCAATCGGTATTAACGATGCTCCCGAAGATACAAAGCTTATTATTTGCGAAACCGATTTTACACATCCTTTTGTTCAAATAGAGCTTATGATGCCTATCTTGGCAATTGTTACGTGTAAAGACGTTGACGAAGCTATTGAGCTTGGTGTTAAAGCCGAACACGGTAATCGTCACAGTGCACACATGCACTCCAAAAACGTTGATAATCTTACAAGATTTGCACGAGCCGTTGAAACTACAATATTTGTTAAAAACGGTCCTTCATACTGCGGTATAGGTGCCGGTGGTGAGGGTCACACAACCTTTACAATTGCAGGACCTACAGGTGAAGGCTTAACCTCCTCAAGATCCTTTACAAGACAAAGAAGATGTGTTCTTGTGGACGGTTTCAGAATAATATAGATAAAGGAGTGAAGCAAAAATGGATATGAATTCAAATGAAATTGCAACAATAGTAAGAGAAGTCCTCAAAAACCTTGACGGAACTTCTTCCGCTCCAAAATCGGCACAGCCGATTCCAAAAACCGCAAGAGTAGCAATGCTTACTTCTTTGGAGCATTTTGACGTAAAAGAATATCCTATCCCCGAACTCGGTGATGACGATATTTTGGTAAAAGTTGAGGGCTGTGGTGTTTGCGGTACCGATGCTCACGAATTTAAAAGAGACCCATTTGGTCTTATCCCTGTAGCTTTGGGTCATGAAGGCTCGGGCGAAATAGTAAAAATGGGTAAAAACGTAAAGGTTGACAGTGCAGGTAAACCTCTTAATATCGGCGATAAAGTTGTTACTTGTATGATATTTAAGGATAACCCCGATATTACAATGTTCGACCTTAACAAGCAAAACGTTGGCGGTGCCGATGTTTACGGTTTGTTGCCCGATGATGAAAACAATCATTTTCAGGGTTGGTTTGCCGATTACATAGTTGTTAAAGGCGGTTCTACCGTATTTAACGTAAGCGACCTTGACCTTGACAGCAGACTTCTTATTGAGCCTGCGGCAGTATTGGTTCATGCTGTTGAAAGAGCAAAAACAGTAGGAATTTTAAGATTTAACTCAAGAGTTGTTGTTCAGGGGTGCGGTCCTATCGGACTTTTGTGCATAGCTGTACTTCGTACAATGGGTGTTGAAAATATCGTTGCTGTTGACGGTGAAGATAAGAGACTTGAATTTGCAAAGCTTATGGGTGCATCAAAATCCGTAAACTTTAAAAATCACAAAGGCATTGAAGCTTTGACAGAAGGCGTTAAAGATGCTTTTGGCGGATATTTGGCAGATTTCGGTTTCCAATGTACAGGTTCACCTGTTGCACATTCAAACATCTACAAATTTATCCGTAACGGTGGCGGACTTTGCGAACTTGGTTTCTTTATAAACGGCGGTGACGCAACAATTAACCCCCACTTTGATATATGCTCGAAAGAAATCACAACAGTCGGTTCATGGGTTTACACATTGCGTGACTATGCAACAACCTTTGATTTCTTGAAACGTGCAAAGGCAATCGGACTTCCTATTGAAAAGCTTATTACTCACAAGTTTCCACTTGAACAGATTAACGAAGCTTTGGAAACAAACCTTAAAATGGAAGGTCTTAAAATTGCCATTGTCAATAAATAGCATATCCTTATAATATGGAGGAAAGAATACTATGAACGCATTGGGAATGGTTGAAGTTTTCGGTTTTACAACCGCACTTTGTTGTGCTGACATTGCGGCAAAATCGGCAGACGTTAAAATCATTGCTCTTGACAAAAACAAACCTGCCGCAGGTGATGCGGCTGAGGTTCCGCTTATTATGAACGTCAAAATGGAGGGCAGTGTGTCTGCTGTTGAAGCGGCGGTTGAAGCGGCAAAACAATATGCTGTTGAAAAAGACCTTTACGTTACTTCTCACATTATTCCACGTCCGGGAATCGGAACGGAAAAAATGGCTTATATTTCCGAAGTCGGAAAAGACAGATGGATTGGAGATATAAGAGTTAAAGAGGAAGTAAAGGAAGAAAACGAAAACATAAAAAACAATACGGCGGAAGAAAGTAAAGCTTCAACCGATGAATCGGAACAGCTTACGATAGAAACGCCAAAAAAGCCGAGAGGCAGAAAACCGAAGAATAAATAAAATTCGGAAATTTTAAAAAAGTTAAAAATTATTATTTATAGAAGTTATAAGGCGTTTTGCCTTGGGAGGAAATTATTATGAATTTTGAAGCATTAGGTATGGTAGAAACAAGAGGACTCGTAGCTGCAATCGAAGCAGCAGATGCAATGGTAAAAGCCGCAAACGTAACATTGATTGGAACAGAAAAAATCGGTTCCGGTTTGGTAAGTGTTATGGTAAGAGGTGACGTTGGAGCAGTTAAAGCCGCTACAGAAGCAGGTTCACAGGCAGCTGCAAGATTGGGAGAAATCGTAGCAGTACACGTTATTCCAAGACCTCACCAGGACGTTGAACTTATTTTACCTTCTATCAACCCTGCAAAATAATAGGGGCTAAAAACAGCACCCTTACATATTCTAAGGATTGAGAGGTAACTTAAAATGTACGAAGCTATCGGTATGTTGGAGGTTCAGTCACTTGTTGCCGCCATAACGGGGCTTGATACAATGGTAAAAACCGCTGACGTAAGACTTGTTCATATTGAGCGTCGCTTGGGTGGCAGAATGGTTTCTTTGGTTGTTGCCGGAAGCGTTTCTGCGGTAAAAGCGGCAGTTGAAGCGGGAAAAACCGCTGCTGCTACAGTGGGCAAGGTTAAATGCTGTGAAGTAATTGCAAGACCTCACAGTGAAGTTACAAAATTTTTGAAAGGGTATAATGACCCGAAAAATTAAATACAGTTAAAAAATTAAGATAAATATAAGGAGGAAATTATTATGAATTTCGAAGCATTGGGAATGATTGAAACAAGAGGACTCGTTGCTGCAATCGAAGCTGCAGACGCAATGGTAAAAGCAGCTAACGTTACATTAATCGGAACAGAAAAAATCGGTTCAGGTTTGGTAAGCGTTATGGTAAGAGGTGACGTTGGAGCTGTTAAATCAGCTACAGAAGCAGGCTCACAGGCAGCTGCAAGATTGGGAGAAATCGTAGCAGTACACGTTATCCCAAGACCTCATCAGGATGTTGAACAAATTCTTCCTAAAATTAAATAATTTTAGAAAAAAAGAAAAAATCCGAGCGTAGGAGGAGAAATCCTCTTACGTTTCGGTAAAAACACGTTTTAGAGGTGGAAAAATGGCAAATAACGAAGCTTTAATTTCGGCTGTTGTGGCTGAAGTTATGAAAACTATGAATCAAAATAACGAAACTAAGGAAGATGCAAACGGCGAAATAAAAGTCGGTGTTTCTCAAAGACATATTCATTTGTCAAGAGAAGATCTTGATATTCTTTTCGGAAAGGACTATGAACTTACAAAGTTAAAGCCTCTTATGGGAAAAGAATATGCCGCAAAAGAAGTTGTAACTTTGGTTGGTAGATCTTTGAAGCCTATTGAAAAGGTTAGAGTTTTGGGACCTGTGAGAAAAAATACTCAGGTTGAGATTTCAAGAACGGATACATTCGTTTTGAAGGTAAGCCCACCGGTAAGACCATCGGGCGAGGTTGAAGGTTCCGAAAGAATAGTTGTTGTCGGTCCTAAGGGAACGATTTACTTGAAGCAGGGTGTTATAATCGCAAACAGACATATCCACATGCCTCCGAAGGTTGCCGAAATGTACGGCATTAAGGATAATGACAGAGTGGACGTTGTTGTTGACGGTGAAAAACCCACAGAGTTTTTTGATGTACAAATTCGTGTTAGAGATGATTTTGATACGGAAATGCACATTGATACTGATGATGCAAATTCATCGGCTCTTAAAAACGGTGATAAAGTAAGAATAATCACAAAGAAATAAGGATTGAAAGAAAATGGTTATAGGTAAAGTTACCGGATCTATAGTATCCACAAGAAAATTGGACAGCTTGGTTGGTTCAAAGCTTATGGTTGTTAAAATAAACAGAGATAGTTCAAAAAACGATGAATACATAGTAGCTATTGACTCGCTGGGAGCAGGTATCAACGATACGGTTTTGGTAACAATGGGTGAAAGTGCAAGATTTGGTTGTTCAAATTTTGAAGTGCCCGTTGATGCTGTTATTGTCGGTATTGTGGATCAGTCCAATTATTTAAATTAATAATTTAGAAAATTGTCAGTCTGTTTTTAAAAAAGAAAAACAGATGTTTAAGGAATAGATTGAATTATGCAAGAATTTAAAAATTTAATTCAAAACGCAGGTGTTGTGGGAGCAGGCGGTGCCGGCTTTCCCACTCACGTTAAATTCGGCGGAAATATTGAAACAATTCTCATAAATGGTGCCGAATGCGAACCTCTTTCCAAAACGGATTTTTATCTTTTGAGAGAATATAAAGACGAACTTTGCGATACCCTTAATTTTGTGCTTTCAAAAACAGGTGCAAAAAAAGGTGTTATCGGAATTAAACAGCACGTTGGGAAAGATTTGGGGATTGCAGACGGTTATTCTGTCGGAAATGTTACATTTAAATATTTGCCCGATATTTATCCTGCGGGAGACGAAATTATTCTTATAAAAGAAGCACTTAATCTTGATGTGCCGGGAGGAAATCTTCCCATTTCCGTTGGAGTTGTCGTTCTTAACGTTGAAACTCTTTACAATATTGGAAATGCACTTAAAGGAAAAGGTGTTTACGAAAAATTTCTTACCGTTGGAGGAAATACGGGAAAAACTTACGTTATGAAAGTTCCTATCGGAACAAAGGTAAGTTATATTTTTGAAAAATTGAACATAAAAGTACCGCAAAACCACGCTGTTGTGGACGGTGGACCTATGATGGGAAACATTATAAATTATGAAACGGCTGTTGTTACAAAAACAACAAAAGCACTTTTGATAATTGACGAAAACACACTTTGTATTCGTCTGAAAAGAAAAAATGTTTCAAAGGCTTTGAATCAGGCATCTTCCAATTGTTGCGGTTGCAGAATGTGTACGGATTTATGTCCCAGATTTCTTATGGGATATCCGCTTGAACCACATAAAATTATTGCAACGGTAAACAACGGTATTCCCGATACAAAAACCTTTATGGGAGCGTTTTATTGTTCAAATTGCGGTGTTTGCAGAACAATTGCCTGTCCGCAAAATCTTATGCCGTCGCTTGTTTTCCAAAAAGTGAAAAACGAGCTTTCAAAAAACGGTGTCAGAGCTGTTGTACAAAAATCCACTGCTCCGTCTTCTTTAAGAGAGTACAGAAAAATTCCCGTTGAAAGAATTATCAATCGCCTGGGAATTAAAAAATACGACAGACACAATTTTGAGGTTGTTGGGCTTGAAGAACCTACAGAGGTTGCAATTCCTTTAAAAATGCACATAGGTGCACCTTGTGTTGCCGTTGTGAAAAAAGGTGACAGCATAAAAGCGGGACAGATTTTGGCAAAAGCTCCGGAAAATGCATTGGGGACGTCCCTTTGTGCATCAATTGACGGTAAGGTTTTTGAAATTAATGAAAAAGAAATTATCATAAAAAAGTAATGGTAATATAAAGAGGTAAAAAATATTATGGTTTCAATAGGTGTTATAGAAATTAGTAATATAGTTAAAGGTTATGTGGCTTGCGACAGCATTTTGAAAGCCACAAAAATCGATATGGTTATGGCACAGCCTATATGTCCGGGTAAATTCATTATGATTTTCGGAGGAACAATTTCTTCCGTTGATACTGCGTGTTCGCACGTTTTGGAAAATTATAAGGAATTTGTTCTCGACATTCAAAAATTCGGAAATATTGACAAGCGAGTGTTTGATGGTTTAAACGGTGCCGGAAGCGGAAACACAACAGAGTCCTTGGGTCTTGTGGAAACGTTTACCGCAGCATCTTGTATTTTGGCGGCGGATGCCGCACTTAAAGCCGCAAATGTTGAGCTTTGTGATATAAGAATTGCAAGAGGTATGGGCGGAAAATCTTATGTTGCCCTAAGCGGAAGCGTCGGAGCGGTGAATGCCGCCGTTGAGGCAGGTGCTTTGAACGCACAGGAAAACGGCACACTTGTGGATAAAGCCGTGTTGGCTTCTCCACACGAGGATTTGTGGCAATACATACAGTAGAATAATAAAAATAATCGAAGAATTTTTGTTCTTCGATTGTTTGCTAATTTTAAGATTAAAAAATTAAGTGAAAGGCGGTGTTTGCTTGTTTGCACTTGAAAGACAAAAAGTTATTTTGGAGACGCTTCATAAAAACGGAAGTGTTCTTGTAAATGATTTGTCGTCATCTTTGGGAGTAACCGTTGAAACGGTAAGGCGAGATTTGGAAAAACTTGAAAAATCCGAACAGTTAAGACGTACTCACGGCGGTGCTGTGCTCTATGAGGAAACTCCTCTGGATTTATCTTTGGAAAAAAGAAGCGGACTGAACATTGAGGGGAAAATTGCTATTGCAAAAAAAGCCGTTACAATGGTAAGACAGGGCGATACAATATTTTTGGACAGCTCAACCACTTCCTATTATTTTTCCAAGCTTTTAAAGGATTTGAAAAATATCACAGTAATTACAAACAATTTGCTTATAATAAATGAGTTACAAGTTTGTGATAAGATTAAGCTTATTGCTGTGGGCGGAACTTTGGATATGAAAAATTTGTCCTTTGTCGGTGAAATAGCACTCAGAAACATTGAATATAATCTTTGTGCAAACAAAGTGTTTTTCAGCAGTAAGGGAATTGACCCGAAGCAAGGAATTATGGAGTCCAACGACGTTGAATATCAAATAAAAAGGGCAATGATTAAAAATTCAAAAGAAAAGATTTGTCTTGCGGATAAAAGTAAATTTGACGGTGTGGCGTGCATTAAGCTTGCCAATTTTACCGATATAGATTGGCTTGTTACCGATTGGGAATTGCCCGAAAAATATAAAAAGGCTTTGAAAATAAGTAAAACTCAATATAAATAAACAAAGAAAGGAAAAATTAAAATATGGCAAAAAAAGTTTTGGCATTTGACTTTGGCGCTTCCAGCGGAAGAGCCATTATAGGTACTTACGAAAACAATAAAATAGATCTTAAAGAGGTACACCGTTTTGCAAATGACCCTGTAAATATTCACGGCACTTTGTATTGGGACGCTTTAAGATTGTTTCATGAAATAAAGCAAGGGATACTTCATGCTCACCACAACGGTGGTTTCGACAGTATCGGAATTGATACTTGGGGTGTTGATTTCGGTCTTTTGGATAAAGACGGCAGACTTATTGAAAATCCCGTTCATTACAGAGATGTAAGAACAGACGATATTCCCGAAGAGCTTTTCAAAATTGTTTCAAAGGAAGAGGTTTACCAAAGAACCGGTAATCAGATTGCTTCTTTTAACACTATTTTCCAGCTTTATTACCTTGCAAAATACAGACCCGACATTTTGGAAAAAACAGATAAATTCCTTTTGATACCGGATTTGTTTGCTTATTTCTTGACAGGAGTGAAAACAGTTGAATATACTCATGCATCAACAACACAGCTCCTCAACTACAAAACAAAGGAATGGGATTTCGAGCTTATAGAAAAATTGGGTATTCCGAAGCATATATTCCCAGAAATTGTACAGCCGGGAACAACAAAAGGAATGTTACTCCCGGAAATTTGCGAAGAGCTTGGTGTTGAATCCGTTCCTGTTTGTGCAATCGGTTCTCACGATACTGCTTCCGCTGTTTTGGCAGTTCCTACAGATAAAAAAGATTTTATATATGTTAGTTGCGGAACTTGGTCTCTTTTCGGTACGGAAACAGACGAACCGTACATAAACGAAAAATCTCAAGCCTACAACATTACCAATGAGGGCGGTTACGGCGGAAAAATTAGATTTCTTAAAAACATTATGGGGCTTTGGCTTATTCAGGAAGCAAGAAGACAGTGGATAAGAGAGGGCCTTGATGTAAGCTATGCCGACCTTGAAAGAGAAGCTTTGGCAGAAGAGGGATTTAAAGCCTTTATTGACCCTGATTATCCAACATTTGGAAAACCGGGTAATATGCCGAAATTCGTAAAAGAATATTGCAAAAATACAAATCAAAATGTTCCCGAAAACAGAGGACAGGTTATGAGAGCTATTTATGAAAGCTTGGCACTTAAATACAGAAAAGCTTTCGACGAAATTAAAGACGTAACCGGAAAAGATTACGAAGTTATCCACATTGTGGGCGGAGGAACAAAAGATAAATTCTTGTGCCAGTTGGCTTCAAACGCTTGCAATACCAAAGTTATTGCAGGACCTATCGAGGCTACCGCTTTGGGAAATGTTGCGGCTCAGCTTATTGCAAGCGGTGACATTAAAGATATGTGGGAAGCAAGAAAAGTTATATCCAATTCCGAAGAAACAAAGGTATTCGAACCAAAAGACGAAAAAATTTGGGAAGATGCCTACAAAAAATATCTTGAAATTGTTTGATATAGCAAAATGCTATATACTTATGGCATTTTACCATTTACAATATGAATAAAAATAAACTATAATAATATTAAATAAACATATAATGAAAGGAAAGAATTTATTATGGCAAAAAGCAGACTTATCGGTCAGTATCCCGTAATCGGAATCAGACCTACAATCGATGGAAGAAGAGGTGTTCTCAAAGTAAGAGAATCTCTTGAAGACCAAACAATGAATATGGCTAAAGCAGCTGCAAAATTGTTTACTGAAAATCTTAAATATTCAAACGGAGAACCTGTAAAAGTTGTTATTGCAGACACAACAATAGGTCGTGTTGCGGAAGCGGCAGCTTGCGCTGACAAATTTAAAAGAGAAGGCGTTGATATCACATTGACAGTTACACCTTGCTGGTGCTACGGTTCAGAAACAATGGATATGGACAAAAACACAATTAAAGCTGTTTGGGGCTTTAACGGAACAGAAAGACCCGGTGCTGTTTACTTGGCAGCAGTTTTGGCTTCACACGCACAAAAAGGTCTTCCCGCATTCGGAATTTACGGTCACGACGTTCAAGATATGAATGATGCTGACAAAATCCCCGCAGACGTTGAAGAAAAACTTTTGAGATTCGGTCGTGCAGCTGTTGCGGCTGCTACAATGAGAGGTAAATCTTACCTCCAGATCGGTTCTATCTGTATGGGTATCGGCGGTTCAATCATCGACGTAAACTTCATTGAAGAATACTTGGGTATGAGAGTTGAATCTGTTGACGAGGTAGAAATTATCAGACGAATGACAGAAGGTATTTATGACGAAGCTGAATATCAGAAAGCTTTGAAATGGGCTAAAGAAAAATGCGTTATGGGCTTTGACAAAAACCCCGAAGAATTACAGCTTACACCTGAAAAGAAAGAAGAACAGTTCGAGTTTGTTGTTAAAATGGCTGTTATTATCAAAGACCTCATGAACGGTAACCCAAATCTTCCCGAAGGCTGTGAAGAAGAAATGGTTGGCCACAATGCAATTGCTGCAGGCTTCCAGGGACAGAGACAGTGGACAGACTTCTATCCTAACGGTGACTTTGCCGAAGCTGTTCTCAACACTTCATTTGACTGGGAAGGTGCAAGAGAACCTTATATCCTTGCAACAGAAAATGATACACTTAACGGTCTCGGAATGCTCTTTATGAAACTTCTTACAAACAGAGCTCAGATGTTTGCCGATGTAAGAACATATTGGAGCGGAGATGCTGTAAAAAAAGCAACAGGCGGTTACGAAATCGAAGGTAAAGCTAAAGAAGCTGACGGTTTCATTCATCTTATCAACTCCGGTGCTTGCTGTTTGGACGCTTGCGGTGAAGTTAAAGACGCAAACGGCAACGGCGTTATGAAACCTTGGTATGATATGACAGAAGCAGATTGCGATACTGTTATGAAATCCACAACATGGAATATGGCTGACTTGGGATACTTCAGAGGAGGCGGTTTCTCTTCAAGATTCTTAACAAGAGCTGAAATGCCTGCTACAATGATCAGACTTAACATCGTTAAAGGCTTAGGTCCTGTTCTTCAGATTGCTGAAGGTTGGACAATCGGTTTGCCTGACGAAATTTCCGATATTCTTTGGAAACGTACAGACTACACATGGCCTTGTACTTGGTTTGCTCCAAGATGTGACGGTAAAGAAGGAAGTCCTTTCAAAACTGCTTACGATGTTATGAACAACTGGGGTGCTAACCACGGTGCTATCAGCTACGGTCATATCGGTGC
>CAYPIJ010000019.1:0-20391 GCA_964410755.1 uncultured Oscillospiraceae bacterium
ATTTTATTAATCTTCTGTATGATAATGCTCGAAAATGCGTATTGCGGTTGTTTTTGGAACAACTGTTGCAAGTTCGTCTACAGTTGCTGTTTTTATGTTGGATATGGTATTGAATTTTTTATAAAGTTTTTTCATTGTGGCTTGCCCAACACCGGCAACGGACAAAAGGTCTGACTGTGTTGCTGTTAAGGTGTTTCTTTTTTTATGGTAATTTATTGCATTTTTGTGAGTTTGCTCGTCTATTTTTCCTATAAAAACAAATACGTCCCTATCGTCTTTTATATTAAGGGCGCAGGATGAGTTTGTAAGGTCTCTGAGCCTATGTTTGTCATTTTTTACCATTCCGAAAACAGGGAAATTGTAACCGAATTCATTCATAGCTTCAAGGGCACATTTTACTTGCCCTTTTCCACCGTCAACAAGAATGAGGTCAGGTTCTTTTGAAAAACCGTCTTCTTTGTTGTAAAGATTTTCAAGTCGTCTCCTTAAAACTTCATGCATTGAAGCATAATCGTCCGAACCATTACTGCCTTTTATTATAAAGGTGCGTTTTTCTTTTTGGCAAACAACACCGTTTTCAAAAACAGTCATAACACCGACAGCATTGGAGCCTGCTGTGTTTGACATATCGTAACTTTCTATTCTTAAAGGAATTTTCGGAAGTGAAAGTCGTTGCTTTACTTTAAAAAGTGTGTCATCAATTTTTGTTTCCAAACGTAATTTTATTGCTTCAGTGGCGTTCATTTGTGCCACTGTAGAAAGATTTTTTGTGAATTTTCCTCTTGGGGCACTTACTGTAACTTTTTCTTTCCCAATATCCGTCAAGGTTTCGCTTAAAAGGGAATAATCGATTTCATAGTCGGTATTAATTGTCAAAACAATTCTTTTCGGTACTTCATTTTTCGATAAATAATATTGCTCGGTAAATGAGGTAACAAGTTCTTCGTCTGAAACGTCTTCCGATTGCGTAAAAGTGTAGCTGTTTTTGTTGTTGATTATTCCTTGTTTTACGCTTAAAACGGAAACACCGCTGATATTTTCGTCTCTGAAAAATGCGATACAATCCAAATCGATTTTTTTAACGGTGATAACGTTGTGCTTTTGAGCAAATTTTTCAACGTCTTTCAAGCGGTCACGCATTATTGCCGCATTTTCAAAATCCAGTCTTTCGCTGTACATCTGCATTTTTTCTTTCAAAATCGGAATAAGTGAGTGCAAGTTGGAAGAAAGGGCATCAACCGCTTTTTTTACGTTTTCGTCATAATCTTCTTTTGAAATTTTAAAAGCACAAGGGCCGGAACATTTTCCGATATGATAATTTATGCATTCTCTGCGTTTTTTTGAGCCGATTGCATATTGACAACTTCTTAATTTAAAGTGTGATGACACCAAATCTATAATATTATTCACGGTGTATGCATTCAAAAAAGGACCGTAATATTTGTTGCCGTCTTTTTTCACAGTTCTTGCCAAAGAAAGGTAAGGGTAGGGCTTTGTAAGATTTACCTTTATGAAAGGGTATGTCTTGTCGTCCTTTAAAAGAATGTTGTATTTTGGTTTGTATTTTTTTATAAGATTATTTTCCAAAATAAGGGCATCTTTTTCCGTTTTTGTAAGAATATAGTCAAATTCAAAAACGTTCATAACCATCATCATGGTTTTTCTGTTGTTTGGTGTGCCTATAAAATATTGAGAAAGCCTGTTGTGAAGGGCTTTCGCCTTTCCAACGTAAATGACCCGGTCGTTTACATCTTTCATAATATAAACGCCGGGTTTCTTTGGAACAAGTTTCAGTTTTTCTCTGTGCTTTTGTAAATATTCGTTACTCATCCTGTTGAGGTGTACCCATTATAAGGCTTTTTGAAGCTGAAATTTTGGAAAGAAGGTCATTTGATTTTTGATAAGCGTTGCTCATTTCTTTGTATGATTCACCCATTTTTTGGTAAGCTTCAAAGGCACATTCGCAAATTGCTGCGGTTTGTCCTTCAACCTTTGAAAGAAGGTCATTTGCAAAGTTTTTAGCATCTTTTTTGTAATTTTCTGCCACATCGGTAGCTTCTGCAATAATGTCTTTTCCTTCTTCTTCGGCAGCGTGACGAATTTCAACTGCTTTCATATCCGCATCTTTTAAAATGTCGTCTGCTCTACTTTGAGCAATTTTCAAGATTTCCGTTTCATTCACCATCATAGCTACTTCTTGCTTACCGTCTTCGATAATTTTTTGTGCTTCTTGTTTAGCATCGGAAAGAATTCTTTCTCTTTCCTTTTTAATGTATTGTGCTTGTTTTATTTCTTCCGGAAAACTGAGTCTGAACTCCTGAATAACTTCCCAAACCTCGTCACGGTCAATCATACATTTATTGGAAAGTGGTACTTTTGAAGCATTTTCAATTATTTCTTCCAAATCTTCTATTAAATTTTGTAATTCCATTTTTGTATCCCCCTATTTTTTAGATAGCTTGTTTAATATTTCATCTTTGATTTCTTCAGGCACAAGTGTTGTTAAATCTCCACCGTATTTTGCAAGCTCTTTTACAATGCTTGACGACAAAAACATATATTCCTTGTTTGTCGTTATAAAAACGGTTTCAATTTCTTCTGCCTGGCTTTTGTTTGCCAGAGCCATCTGAAATTCATATTCAAAATCAGATACGGCTCTTAAGCCTTTTATTATGATTTTTGATTTTTTTTCTCTTGCAAAGTCCACAAGTAAGCCGTCAAAGCTTACTGCTTCCACATTATTTAAATTTTTTGTTGCACGTTTTATAAAATCAACTCTTTCTTCAGCCGAAAAGCTTGGAGATTTTGCGCTGTTTTTCAAAACGCCTACTATAACTTTGTCGAACATATTTGAAGCCCTTGTTATAACGTCCAAATGTCCGTTTGTCAACGGGTCAAAGCTACCCGGATATATCGCTGTAATCATTGTGGGTCATAAACTCCTATTTTGATTTTAATTCGTCCGTAATTTTTTTCTTTTGTTACTTTGATTTCTTGCGGAATGTTGTATTCTTCGTCAAAATCGCTTTCCATAACAATTGTGGCACCGTCTTTTAAAAGATTGTTTTTCACAAGCTCAAAAAGTGCTTTTTCAATGTAGCCTTTATGATATGGTGGGTCGAGAAAGACAAGGGAATATGTATTTTTCGATTTTTTAAGAAAACTTAAAAAATCGTCCCTATTAATATTACAATTGTCTGAAAATCCGCATTTTTCAATGTTTTTTGAAACGGTTTTAGTGTCCTTATCCACAAAATCGCAAAAAAGATTTAAGCGACTTACTGCTTCAATTCCCATAGCTCCGCTTCCTGCAAACAAATCAAGGCAAAATCCGTCAAACTCATTAAAAGCAATCATATTGAAAATTGCTTGTTTAACCTTGTCCGAGGTTGGACGAATATCATAATTGTCGGGCACAAAAAGTAACGTACCTCTTTTTTTTCCACCGGTAACTCTCATAACTCCCGACCTTTCATCTTTATTATATTTATTTTATCATACATTTACATATTTGTAAAGTTTTTTTTTATATTTCTTAAAATTTTTTTGTGTTTTTTACAAATTTAGTCATAAATCAGAACAAAAAACGGAAAATTTGTGTTATTGCAGTCATTGCACCGGTTGTTAAAAAAGTTGCGGTAATTGTTCCGAAGAAGATTGCGGGAAGTGCATAAGCTTCTCGCATATCGAGAAGTGCCGCAACCATAGCACCGGTTAATGCACCTGTTCCGGGGAGTGGTATAGCAACAAACAAAAACAAACCGAATGAAGAATATTTTTGAAGTTGTGATGATTTTTTTCTTGTTCTTTCTTCCAATTTATGTGCAAGCGAAGAAAAAGCCTTTGTTCTTCTTAAAAATCCCAAAATTGGACGGAAAAGATAGATTATAAAAGGAACGGGTATCATATTACCGAGAACGCTTAAACAAAAAAGCTTCCAATATTCCAAACCGCTATTCATAAAGAAAAGTATGGAGTAACGAGCTTCCACAAGGGGAATCATACCGCAAATAAGAACCCTTATCCAAAGTGGAATGGGCAAATTCAAAAAAAAGTTTTTTATGCTTTCCAAAAAAGCGTCCATTTTATAATATCCTTTCTTTTTTTGTGTTTTAGTGTCATTTCGACTGTAGGAGCGGATATTATCCGCCCTTTGTTTCCTTTTGCACGTCATACCGAGCGAAAAGGCGAAGCCTTGTAGTCGAGTGTATCCCACGAGTTTAGTTTGTCATTTCGACTAAGTGCCAAAGGCACGCATGGAGAAATCCCCCAAGTATAATAGAGATGTTCGTACAATCCAATTGATACGCAAGGATATTTTTTATCTGTGCATGCATATTGGCTAAACATGGGGGATTTCTCCGTGCGGTTGCAGAGCAACCTTAGTCGAAATGACGTACTTAATTCAGAGGATTTCTCCACTCACTTCGTTCGGTCGAAATGACAGGTAGGCTTATTTATTATTCTTCCGTTTTTTCTTCTTTTACTGTTTTTATATTAAGCTCGAAAAGTTGTTTTTCGCTTACAGTATCGGGAGCGTTTGACATAAGCTCGCTTGCATTTTGTACTTTCGGGAATGCAATAACATCTCTTATGGAATCGCAACCGGACATAATCATACAAAGTCTGTCAAGACCGTAAGCCATACCACCGTGTGGTGGTGGTCCGAACTTGAAGGCTTCCATAAGGAACCCAAATCTTTCCCAAGCTTCTTCCTGGGTAAATCCAAGTGTATCAAACATTTTTGCTTGAAGTTCGGTATCGTAAATTCTGATACTTCCGCCACCGACTTCCATACCGTTTACTACCATATCGTAAGCTTTTGCTCTTGCTTCACCGGGAGCTGTTTCAAGTTTTTCAATGTCTTCATTTAACGGTGATGTGAACGGATGGTGTTTTGCAACATATCTGTTTTCTTCTTCATCGTACTCCAAAAGTGGGAAATTAACTACCCAAAGCATTGAGTATGAATTTTCGTCATAGAGGTTGAATTTTTTTGCAAGGTGACATCTCAAATTGCCCAAAACCGTGTAAACAGTGTCTGTTTTATCGGCAACAATAAGGATAATATCACCGGGTTTGCCCTCTGTTCTTTCAATAATTTTGTTAAGCTGTTCTTCTGTTAAGAATTTTGCGATAGGCGATTTTACAGAACCGTCTTCGTTTATAACAATGTAGGCAAGACCTTTACCGCCTATTGTTTTAACGTATTCACCAAGTGCATCGATTTCTTTTCTTGAAAGTTTTGCACCCATACCTTCACCGTTTATGGCACGAACCGTTCCGCCCATATCCAATGCGGATTTAAATACAACAAATTCAACATCGCTTACAATGTCGGAAATATCTTTAAGCTCAAGACCGAATCTGTTGTCGGGCTTATCTGAACCGTATCTGTCCATAGCTTCCTGATAGTCCATTCTCAAAAACGGTGTTTTTATATCAACGTCGAGAACTTCTTTGAAAAGTCTTTTCATAAAGCCCTCGTTTACGCTCATAACGTCTTCCGCTTCAACAAATGACATTTCCAAGTCTATTTGAGTAAATTCGGGCTGTCTGTCCGCTCTTAAATCCTCGTCTCTGAAACATCTTGCAATTTGAAAATATCTGTCGTAACCGGCAATCATAAGAAGCTGTTTGTAAAGCTGTGGTGACTGTGGCAAAGCATAGAATTTTCCCGGATGCACACGGCTGGGAACAAGGTAGTCTCTTGCACCTTCCGGTGTTGATTTTTGAAGATAAGGTGTTTCAATTTCCAAAAATCCGTTTTCGTCAAAATAATCTCTTGCGATTTTTGAAATTCTGTGTCTTGTCATTATGTTTTTCTGCATTGAGGGACGTCTTAAATCCAAATATCTGTATTTAAGCTTTAACGCATCGTTTGCGTTTACATCGTCGGAAATTGCAAAAGGTGTTGTTTCGGCAACGGAAAGAATTCTGAGTTCTTTTGCAACGATTTCGATTTCACCTGTTTTCAAATTGGGGTTGAATGCACCGCTACGCTGTCTTACTTCGCCTCTTACTGCCAAAACATATTCGTTTCTTACTGTTTTTGCTTTTTCCAATAAGTCCTTGTCGATTGTTTCGTCAAATATTATCTGAACAAGACCGCTTCTGTCTCTTAAATCGATAAAAACAAGTGAGCCTATATCTCTTTGTTTGTTTACCCAACCTGTAACGCCAACCTCTTTACCGATAAAGGAGCTGTCTATGTCGTTTGTGTAGTTTGTTCTTTTAAAACCGCTTAAAAATTCAGCCATTATATTTTTCCTCCATAAATTTTATTAAATCCGAAAAGCTTACTTCGGTAATTTCACCGTTTTCCATATTTTTAAGCTTTAAGGTATTGTTTTTGATTTCGTCCTCGCCCAAAACAGCGGTAAAACGTGCGCCAAGCTTGTTTGCATATTTCATTTGTGCTTTAACGGAACGTTCATTTACGTCTATTTCCGAGGGGATATTTGCTTTTCTCAATTCATTTAAAAGCTTGTATGCTTCAAATCTTGCCATATCGTCAACGGGGATAAGCATAATTTCAGGTTTTGAGGGGGTAACGTTAAATTCCTCTTTTTTGGAAAGGAGCAAAAGCAGTCTTTCCAAGCCCATTGCAAATCCGATACCTGCTTCGTCGTTTCCGCCGATGTCCTTTATAAGTCCGTCATATCTTCCGCCACCCAAAACAGTGCCTTGTGCGCCTATTTGGTCGGAAACAAATTCAAATACAGTTTTTGAGTAGTAGTCAAGACCTCTTACAATGGATTTATCTATTTCATACTTAATTCCGACTTTGTCAAGAATTGTTGTAACCTTGTCAAAATGAGCTCTGCAATCCTCACAAACGCAGTCGAAAATTGTAGGTGCATCTGCTAAAGCTTCCTTACATATCGGACTTTTACAGTCGAAAGTACGCATAGGATTTTTTTCCATTCTTTCTCTACAAGTATCGCAAAGCTTGTCCTTTCTTTCAAAAAGGTAATCTTTAAGCTTTTGATTGTATTCGCTTCTGCATTTTTTACAGCCAATGTTGTTGAGGTTTAATGTAATGTGTTCGCTGAGACCGAATTCCTCAAAAATTCTGTTTGCAAGCATTATTGCTTCCGCATCGGCAGATGGAGTGGTTGTTCCAATCATTTCAACTCCGTATTGGTGGAATTCTCTCAAACGACCTGCTTGAGGTTTTTCGTAACGGAAACAGGAAATAATGTAATACAACTTTTGGGGGAGAGTAGCACTGTAAAGCCCATTTTCAATAAAGCTTCTGGCAATGCCTGCAGTTCCCTCGGGACGCAGCGTTATACTTCTGTTGCCTTTGTCCGTGAAAGTGTACATTTCTTTCGTCACAACGTCTGTTGTGTCACCGACACCACGCAAAAAAAGTTCTGTGTGTTCAAAAGTCGGTGTTCTGAGTTCGTGGAAATTGAAGTTTTTGCTTAATTTTCTCAAAACGTCCTCAACGTATTGAAATTTACAGCTTTCTTCGGGCAATATATCCTTTGTGCCCTTTGGGGCAGTTATTTTTACGTTCATTTTTTTAATTCCTTTCATACAAAGAATATTTATTCATCTTCATATTTTAACATAATACCGACAAAAAGTCAATATAATAACAAAAAAATTAAGGTATGTATTTCCTTTTTTATATTTCTTTCATAACTTTTTCAAAAACTTCACCGATATTTTCCCTAATTACCAAATCCGCTTTAGTATCGTAAGAGGTTGTGGATTTGTTTATCATAACTGTATATTTTCCGCTGAAATACTGAATAAATGCAGCTGCGGGATATACTGCCAAAGAAGTTCCGCCCACAATAAGCATATCGGCTTCCGATACGTGTTTTATTGCATTTTCAGCCACTCCGTCATAAAGCTGTTCTTCATAGAGTACTACCTTTGGTTTTAAAATTTTACCGCAATATTCGCATTTTGGCATATTTTTGCTTTTAATTTCTTCAATTGCTTTTTCTGAATTTGCATTTTTTTTGCATTTTGGGCAACTGAATTTTTTTGCGTTTCCGTGAAGCTCAATTACGTTCTTACTTCCTGCTTTTTGGTGCAGTCCGTCGATGTTTTGGGTTATAACGGCAGTAAGTTTTCCTATTTTTTCAAGTTGTGAAAGAGCTTTGTGGGCGTTGTTCGGTTCTACGTCTATCATAAAATATTTTCTGTAAAAATCATAGAATATATCGGGATTTTTAAAGAAAAATCCGTGACTTAATATGGTTTCCGGTGAAACACCGTAGTCCTTAACCGTGTTGTATAAGCCGTCTTCGCTTCTGTAATCTTTGACACCGCTTTCCGTTGATACGCCCGCACCGCCGAAAAATACAATTTTTTTGCATTCTCTTATCATAGATGCTAATTTTTCCGTGTTATCCATTTTCCTCACTCCTGTTTTTATTTGTTTATTACATTATAACACAAAAAAACCGTCACGTCTATATTTTTTGAAAAAATAAATAACCGACAACGGGGTTTTATTCCTTTTGTCGGTTATAAATTGGTTTTTAAATCGTAACATTAAAAATTTTCAAGCAAATATTTTTCGGCTTCACTGTTCCACAAGCCGTTATGCTCTTTTACAAGATTATCAAGTTTTTTAAATCTTTCGTCTGTCTTACCAAGCTCGGAAAAATCGCTTATAGCAGTTAAAGGCAAAGAAATGTGGGTATAAATAAGCTTTTTACCACCGGGGATTTTCGGCAAGTTTATTGTCGTGTCAATCGCCGAATCAATACCTCCGATATGAGTAATCATAACGGACGGGTCAATGGAATTTTCACCTATCAAATCAACAATATCTTTCATATCTTCGGGTGTGCTTCCACTTGTTCCCACAACGTGGTGTTGTGCGTAATGAACGTTGTAAAAATTAAAATTCGCACTGAAGTTTTTGTCAAGAGGACCGGCAAAAAAATTAAGCGTTCCGTCAAAGCTCAAAACGGAATCACCAAGCTCTACCACGGTAGGTACGGGCGCATAAACAAACACATCGTCAAAGCCTTTTCCGCCCGAAAGCTCAATAAGAGTATCTTTGTCGGTAGTGTCGGAAAAAATAAGTTCAATTCCGTCTTCTTTTGCTTTTTCGGGAGGAAAAATGTTTTTTGCCCGTTCCAGTCTTGCATGGTCAAGGTCGGTTACAACTACCGTTGAGGGCTTGATTTTTCCGTGAAGTGCAATATCCACAGCCACAAGTCCCATAGGACCGCAACCGGCAAGAATTGCAACCTTACCGCCTTTTTTTATTCCCGGTATATGGTTGAAATTTTCGTCAAGATGAAAATTTGCCTTATATCCTCGCATAACGCAAGATGCAGGCTCAATAAGCGAACCTTTAAAGTAAGCATCGCTGTTTAATTTTATTAAAAAATCGTTATCTATAATATGCTCGTAAACAATGGCATATTCCGAAATGCCACCTATTTCTTCAAAGGAATATCCCACGGTTTCCATACCGCCCAAATAGGACAAAACAGGAGGCATGACAACCTTGTCGCCTATCTTGAATTTATCCTTGCGCTTATCACCTATTTCAACGATTTCACCGCAAAATTCGTGTCCCAAAATAACAGGGTGCTCCGCCACATTGTCGGGAACTCGCAAATGCTTTGCACCTTGCAATATTGTTTTGTGGGTGGACATACACACGCTGTCGGAAATAATTTTTATAAGAATTTCACTCGATGTAATGGGGCGAAGTTCAAATTCTTCAAGTCTGACGTCATTTTCTTTATAAAGTCGAACTGCTTTTGTTTTCATTTTATCCCCTTATATCCTTCCTGCACTTCCAAATGCTCTTATTTTTTCTCTTACAACCTCTTTCATCATTTTTATGGCATCTTCATACACCATAAAGGGCCAAGTTGAGGGATTTGTTATGGAATTTAAGCTGTCTTTAAGCCCTTTGTTAAGTGCGTAAAGCACATCGGAATAAATATTGATTTTAGTAATTCCATGATAAATAGCATTTTTTATTTGTTCGTCGGGAGTTCCGCTTCCACCGTGTAAAACAAGAGGTCTGTCGCAAATTGCTGTTATTTCGTCAAGTCTGTCAATTCTAAGTTCGGGAGTTTTTTGGTAAACTCCGTGGGCTGTGCCGATTGCAACGGCAAGGGCGTCAACGTCTGTGATTTCCACAAATTTTTTCACTTCCTCCGGTAATGTTAAGCTTTCGCCCGGGTCGGTGTCCGCTTCTGTTTCGCTTATGCTTCCGACACTTGCATTGCCAACGTGTCCAAGCTCAGCTTCCACACTTATTCCTTTTTTGTGTGCATATTCCGTTACAATTGATGTGTTTTTTGCATTCTCGGAAAAGGGTAAAACAGAACCGTCGTACATAACCGAGCTGTAACCGTTGTCGCATGCAAATTTTATGAAATCAATGTCGGTGGCATGGTCTGCGTGAAGACATACGGGAACCTTGAAAAAATCGGAAGCTCCTTTTATCATTGAATAAAGTAAATTCAAATTTCTTCCCTTTGTATCAACGCCCAAAGTCATAAGAAGGGCAGGGGATTTTTCTTCTTCACAGGTTTCCAAAACCGCTTTCATCATTTCGTAGTTGCTTACGTCAAAGGCGGGAATCGCATAATGATTTTTCTTTGCATCCGCAAGCATTTCTTTCATCGTTACTATCATAGTGTTCTCCTTTTTGTGTTTTTTTTAATTACAACACAAAATTTAACATTTGTCAATTACAAATGTTAATAAAACAAAAAATAATATAAAAAAGGTTGACTAAAAAAGCGATTAATGATATAATGAGAATAGGATAAATAAAAAATCAAAGGTGATAAAAATGTATTTTCAAAAAAAGCAAATGCAAGAAGCATCAATATTGTACTATGAAAAAAAGATGACACAAAACGAAATCGCAAAAGCTATGGGACTTTCAAGACAAACGGTTTCAAAGCTTTTAAACGATGCCGTAAAAGAAAATATCGTTGAAATAAAAATAAACAATCCCGAAATAACATGCGGAGAGCTTGAAGAAATAATTTGCAAAAAATTCAAAGTAAAAAAAGCCATTGTTTGCGGTGTAAGCACGCAAAATGAGGAGCTTTGCTTTTTGATGACTGTGAAAAAAGCTGTTGATTATCTTCTTTTTATTGCCGAAAAAGGAAATTTGAAAATCGGTATTTCATGGGGAAGAACCGTCCATAAAATTATTGAGGAATTTCCCGAAATTAAGACAGCAGATAACGTTGTATATCCGCTTTTCGGTGCAACAGACAGGGAGCAAGCTTATTTTTTGTCAAACGAGCTTGCAAGAAGTTTTGCAGATAAAATCGGCGGTGAAGTAAAATATGCTTGGTTTCCCTATAAGCCTGATTGTATTGAGGATTGCGAGCTTTTTAGAAAAACATCATACTATAAAAAATTGTGTGAATTGTGGAGTAATACGGACGTTGCTGTGGTGGGAATAGGCAACAAAGAAATAATACATACTTTTGGGGAAATATTCGGATATAATGAAAAATGTGTTACCGCAGTGGGAGATATTTCAACACATTTTTTCGATATTGACGGGAATTTTATAGACTTGTATGAAAATACCTTGTGTGCTTCAAAGGAAAATTTGAAAAAAGCAAGGGAAACAATAGCAGTTGCTTGCGGAAAAGATAAAACAGAGGCTATAGTCGGTGCATTGCATACGGGAATTATCGATACTTTCATTACAGACGAGTATACCGCCAAAAGAATTTTGTCTTAAAATTTATTTAAAAAAATAACCGACAATCGGAATTTTCCTTTTGTCGGTTGTATTTTGTTATGCTTGATTGGAATTTCGTTTTTCTTCGATTGCTTGTGCAAGCATCATATCTTTTACTTTCATAAGTCTTGTTACGGTGCTACGCTCGTTTTCGTCAAGTTTCATTGTTATATAGCGAATGGTTTCTTGATAACGTGGAATTAAAACGTGTTCCAGTGCGTTTACACGGCGACGTGTTTTTTCAATTTCGTCTGCTAAAAGTTGGCAAGATTTTTCCACCTCCGCAAGACGAATCATATCGGGTAAAATGTCGGACAAAGATGAAATTGCTTCGTCCAAATCAAAGGGAGTGAATGCATAACCGTATGAATACATATCGTTTTTGTCGTCTGTTTTGAAATTTACGGAGTATTTGGGTATAAGAACGCTCATAACGTTTTGTTCTTCAATTGAAATGGAAATTTCCTGTTTTGGAAGCATAAGCGCGGTATCCAAAATTTCGCCTTGTGAAACACTGCCTGCAACTGCCATAAGCTCATTTGCTTTTTTAATTTTTTCTTCAACCTTTATTCTCAATTCTTTGTTTTCATATATAAGGTCGAGAAAACGGCGCATAAGCTCGTCACGCTTGTCTTTTAAAAGTCGGTGACCCTTTACGGCTGTGGCAAGCTTTTTTTTCAGGTTTGTAAGTTCCATTCTTGTGGGATTTACGTTGAGAACAGCCATTTTTATTCACCGCTTTCTTTTTCTTCGTAATACTTATCCAAAAACTCGTCGTTAATTCTTTTAAGTTCGCTTCTGGGTAAAATTCTTAATAATTTCCAACCTATATCGAGAGTTTCTTCAATGCTTCTGTCGGCATTGTAGCCTTGTGAAACGTATTCTTTTTCAAAAGCATCGGCAAATTTGGCATAAAGCTTGTCTATGTCGGTGAGAGCTGCTTCTCCCAAAATAACCATAAGTTCTTTTGCTTCTTTTCCTCTTGCGTAAGCGGAGAAAAGCTGGTTCATTGTGCCTGAGTGGTCTGCTCTTGTTTTTCCTTCTCCGATTCCCTTGTCTTTAAGACGTGAAAGTGACGGTAAAACATCGATTGGCGGTGTTACGCCTTTTCTGTAAAGCTCACGAGACAAAATAATCTGTCCCTCTGTAATATAACCGGTAAGGTCGGGGATTGGGTGAGTTTTATCGTCTTCAGGCATCGAAAGAATAGGTATCATGGTGATACTTCCGTCTTTGTTTGCCTGTCTGCCCGCTCTTTCGTAAATGCTTGCAAGATCCGTATACATATAGCCGGGGTATCCTCGTCTGCCCGGGACTTCCTTTCTTGCGGCGGAAACCTCTCTCAATGCGTCCGCATAGTTTGTTATATCCGTTAAGATAACAAGAACGTGCATACCTTTTTCAAATGCAAGGTATTCCGCCGCGGTTAAAGCCATTTTCGGAGTTGCAATTCTTTCGATTGCAGGGTCGTTTGCAAGGTTTATGAAAAGTAATGTTCTGTTTAAAGCTCCTGTTTCTTTAAAGGAATCTATAAAAAAGTTGGATTCTTCAAAGGTGATACCCATTGCCGCAAAAACAACGGCAAATTGCTCGTCTTTTCCTCTTACCTTTGCTTGACGTGCGATTTGTGCCGCAAGATTGGCATGAGGGAGACCGCTTGCTGAAAATATGGGAAGTTTTTGCCCTCTTACAAGGGTGTTAAGTCCGTCTATTGCGGAAATTCCCGTTTGAATAAATTCCTGTGGATATCTTCTTGCCGCAGGATTCATGGGCTTTCCGTTTACGTCAAGACGCATTTCGGGAATAATTTCCGGCCCGTTATCAATAGGTTTTCCCAAACCGTCGAAAACTCTTCCCAGCATATCTTCCGAAACGGCAAGCTCCATTTGTCTGCCCAAAAATTTAACCTTGCTGTCTGCCAAGTTAATTCCTGCTGAATTTTCAAAAAGCTGTACCAAAACGTCTGTTCCGTTTACTTCCAAAACTCTGCATCTTCTTTTTTCACCGTTTTTAAGCTCAATTTCCCCAAGCTCGTTGTAGCCAACATCGGTTACGCCTTTTATGAGCATAAGAGGACCGGCTACTTCTTCGATTGTTCTGTATTCTTTTGCCATTGTTACTGCACCTCCTTCGGTATGGTTTCGCTTATCTCTTTTAATACTTCTTCTGTTATTTCGCTGTATTTTTTGTCTGTTTCTTCTTCAGGTACATACTTAAATCTTCCTATTTTTTCTCTTACGGGAAGTGAAACGATTTTTTCCACGGAGCTACCTTTTTCTATTGCTTGTGTTGCTGTGTCATAGAAAAGAAGTATAAGCTTCATCATATAAAGCTGTTTTTTAAGGCTTGTGTATGTGTCAACTTCGTGGAATGCAAGCTGATGGAGAAAATCTTCTCTTATGGAACGTGCTGTTTCCATTTTTAATCTGTCAATGGGGGACAGTGCGTCCATACCCACAAGTTTAACTATTTCTTCAAGTTCAGCTTCTTCTTGCAAAAGGGACATCATTCTTCCTCTTAAATCCATCCAGTCTTCCGAAACGTTTTCGCAAAACCACGGAGCAAGCAAGTCAAGATACAATGAGTAGCTTGTAAGCCAATTTATGGCCGGGAAGTGTCGTTTGTATGCAAGATTTGCATCCAAGCCCCAGAAAACCTTAACAATTCGCAAGGTTGCCTGTGAAACGGGCTCGGAAATATCGCCACCTGGAGGACTTACGGCACCGATTGCCGAAAGTGCACCTTCTCTGCCTTCTTTTCCCAAAGAAATAACTCTGCCCGCTCTTTCGTAAAACTGTGCAAGTCTGCTTCCTAAATATGCCGGGTATCCCTCTTCACCGGGCATTTCTTCAAGTCTTCCCGACATTTCTCTCAAGGCTTCCGCCCATCTTGATGTGGAATCTGCCATTAAAGCTACGCTGTAGCCCATATCTCTGAAATATTCGGCAATTGTGATACCTGTGTAAACAGATGCTTCTCTGGCTGCAACGGGCATATCGGAAGTGTTTGCAATAAGCACGGTTCTTTCCATAAGGGATTTGCCTGTTCTTGGGTCTATAAGTTCGGGAAATTCGTTTAAAACGTCTGTCATTTCGTTTCCACGTTCTCCGCAACCGATATATACCACAATATCGGCTTCAGCCCATTTTGCAAGCTGGTGTTGTGTTACTGTTTTTCCACTTCCGAAAGGACCGGGAATTGCGGCAACACCGCCTTTTGCAATTGGGAACATACAGTCAACTACTCTTTGTCCCGTTATTAAAGGTTTGTTGGGAGAAAGTTTTTCTTTGTAGGGTCTGCCTTTTCTGACAGGCCATTTTTGCATTAATGTAAGGTTATAAGTTTTTTCTTTGTCTTCTAAAACGCAAATTGTTTCGTCAACGGTAAATTCACCCGATTTTATATCTTTTACAACACCTTTTTTTCCGAAAGGTACCATAATTTTGTGGACAACAATGTCGGTTTCCGTTACAGTTCCGATAACATCTCCGTTTTCCAATGTATCGCCAACCTTTACGCAAGGCGTGAAAAACCATTTTTTCTTTCTTTTCAAAGCCGGTACTTCAACACCTCTTTCAAGGCTGTTACCGCATATTTCCATAATGCCGTCCAAAGGTCTTTGAATACCGTCAAAAATGCTTCCGATAAGGCCGGGACCAAGCTCAACACTTAAAGGCTCGTTTGTTGTTTCAACGGGTTCTCCGGGCTTTAATCCCGAAGTTTCTTCATAAACCTGAATGCTTGCCTTGTCTCCGTGCATTTCTATTATTTCACCGATAAGACGGCTGTTGCTGACACGCACAACGTCGAACATATTTGCGTTTTTCATTCCCTCGGCAACAACCAAAGGACCGCTTATTTTTATTATTTTCGGATTGTTGTTTTCGTTCATATCGTTCTCCTTTTACTGTTTCAATATATCCGAGCCGACGGCTTTTTCCACGGATATGTTCATTTGTTTCATTCCTTTGCCCGTATTACCGTTTATTCCAGGTATAAGTATAACTGCGGGAACGGAATTGAAACGAATTTCTTCTATCTCTTCGTTTAAATATTCAGCTGTTTTTTCTGTTATATATATTATGGCAAAGTTGGATTTAATTAATTTTTTGAAAACTTTTTTTGCTTCTTCCTCGCTATTTGTGAAAAAAACGGACATTCCCAATGCATCAAAGGCGGTTACACTTTCTTTTTCACCCATAACAGCTATTTTATACATAAATTTCACGCATCCTTTCTTTAATTACGTTAGCTTCAACGCCGAGGCGTTTGCATGATAAAATTATTCTGATGTTTTTCATAACGCCGTCGAATTTTATATAGTATGCAATCAAAGGTTCACGCCCAAAAGAAATTAAAGAAGCTTTATCGCAAAGTTGCAAAAGCTTTTCTTCAAGGACTTTTTCCAAAAGTGCCATATTGTTTTTATATTGGCACACAAAGGAATAGGGTGTGGTTTCAAGATAGTGGTAAACTCCGTCCTTTCCTTTTTCGCAAGCACTTTTTAATGCGTTTATGTCGATTGAGGAGCAGGGAATGAAAGCATAATCGTAAATTACGTCGCTTTTTTTCGCTTCACTTAGTCTTAACGCAATTTTTATGTCGGAAAAAACAACGGTTAATTCGGTTATTTCTTCCGAAAATGCGTTTTTTGAATTTTTTGCAAATTTCAAAGATGTTAAAAGTGCATTTTTGTCGATGTAAAGCTCTGTAAGTCTGCCGTCCTTTGAAGATGTTAAAATTTCGTAAGCTTCTTTTGCGCAATCTTTTAAAAATTCGGGTAAATCTTCAAAGTCCTTTTCTTTTACTGCTTTTAAAATCTCATTGGGATTTGTAATGCAAGGATAAATGAAAGGTGGATTTTTTTCATTTGTCATAACTGATTTTAAGGACGCTTTCAAGTTGTGAAAATCGTTTTTCACAATAAGAAACCACAAGTCCTGTTCGTTTGGTAAAATTTCTTTCATATAATCTTGCATTTCTTTCATTTTTTCGTTTACGGCATTTGAAATATTTTCGCTTTTTTCAAAATTGAAACCTTTATCCTTTAAAAGAGAAATTGCACTTTTAAAATCGGAGGCTTCCGCAAGTTGATTTAAAAAACTGTGAGAAGAAAGCTCATTTTCTTTAAAACGCACACTTGAAACGGCAAAAGCATACTGTGTGTCTTTCATAGATTATTCCTCCTCTTTTAAAAACATCATAAGGGTATCTCTGATTTCGTCTTTTTTGTCTTCAAAAAGTGAAGAAAAAGAACAATTTTGCTCAATAAGACCGTAACGGATTATAAAGCCGTTTTTTATGTTTGCGGTTTCTTCCGAAAGGGTAAGAAACGCATTTTTTGACGATATTTTTTCGTTTGTTTTTTCCAAAAAGCCCTTTGGAAGTCTTACTTTGTCTTTTTTTGAAAAAATAAGCTCGCCCTTTTTTTCGCTTTCGCAATATTTAAAAATAAGCTTTGATACAATTTCAAAATATGCATCATTTGGTGCGTTTTCAAATTCCGATTCGGCTTTTGAAATAAAATCTTCGAAAATTTTGGCTTTTGCTTTTAAAATGCTGTTTTTCTTTTGTGTTTCTCCGAAATCGTAAGCATTTTTAAGTGTGATTTGTGCTTTTTTGTTTGCATTTTCCAAAATTTTTTCCGCTTCCTTTTTTGCACTTTTTTCTTCAAGGTCAATAATGGTTTCACGCTCTTTTTTTGCGGAGTTGATTATTTCCTCTGATTTTTTCTTGCCGTCTTCTTCAATTTTTTGAAGAATCTGTTCCAAACTGTTCATTAACAGAACCTCCTTAAATGTTGTAAATGATAAGGATTGATATTAAAAGGGCAAGAATTGCGTAAGTTTCAACCATTGCCGCCATAATAATGGCTTTACCGCTGTGTTCCGGTTTTTTTGCAACAATTCCGACACCGCTTGCTGCGGCTCTTCCCTGTGCTATTCCCGAAAAAAGTCCGCCGAAAGCTATGGGCAATGAAGCCGCAAAATACATAAGTCCCTGTTGCCATGTTAAATCAATTACTCCGCCACCGAGAACGCCTATTCTGCTTAAAAGAAGTACTGCAACCAAAAGTCCGTAAAGTCCCTGTGTACCGGGGAGAAGCTGCAAAATAAGTACTTTGCTGAATTTTGACGGATCTTGACTTACAACACCGGAGGCAGACTCACCAACCAAGCCTACACCTTTTGCACTTCCTATTCCCGCAAACAATGCGGCAAATGCTGCTCCCATAATAGCCAATGCTAAACCTAAATTACTCATAAATATTCTCCTTTTCAAATTTAATATATTTTGTATTTGATTTCAAGGGCTCAAACTTACGTCCGCCACCCTCGTAAAATTTTGAAAACAATTCAACAAACTGCAATCTGTCTGCGTGAACATAGGCACCCAAAAGGTTAATTCCCAAATTTGCCGTATGTCCCACAATTCCCACAACTATAAGCATTATTGCTTTTAAAACCGTATTTTCCGGCATGGTTGCAATTAAATTTATAACGCTTGCAATGCTTCCCGTAGCCAATCCCAAAGCAAGAAGTCTGGAATAGGAAAGTATATCGCCCAAATAACCTGTTGCTACGTTGTAGAGCCCGTATATACCACCGAAAAAACGCATAAAAATGTTTTTGTTGCTTCTTCCCGATGTTAAAACTATCAGTACAACGCCTATAATTGCAAGGTATTTTCCCCAATCTATTAAAAATTGCGGTACACTTGTTAGGATACTGGATGCAATGGGGGCAACACCCAAAATTGTGAAATAAATGGGAAAAACTTCGCAAAATGCATCAAAGGGCTTGCCTTCATTTAAAAGCATTTTGAAATTTATCCAAAGACCCAAGAATAAGTGACATATTCCAAGTCCGAAACTAAAAAGTAACAGTTTCATGGGGTCATCGAGCGGTTCAAACCAAAGTGCTGTTGTTTCAATTGTTTTTCCAAAAAAGTTTGAAGCGATTACTTGCGGTAAATCGCCGAACCAGCTTCCGAAAAGTGCTCCCCAAAATAAAGTTGAAACACCGCAATTTCGGAACATTGTAATGCTTTTTCTCAAATTTCCCTCAACGGTTGTCTTTTTCAAAATTATTGTTGTTGCAATAAGCATTAAAAGACCGTAACCTGCATCGGAAAGCATCATTCCGAAAAACAGATAGTAGAAAAATGACATAACCGAGCTGGGGTCAACGTCCCTTTTGTTTGGAAGTGCGTACATTTCCGTTATTCCCTCCACAGGCTCCGAAAAAGCGGAGTTGGAAAGTAAAACGGGAACATCGTCATTTTCGTCGGGGTCAAAAACGTTTATACATATATCATATTTGCTTTCAAATTCCGCTGTCAGTTTATCTGTATATTTTTCGGGAATATATCCGTTTAAAACAACGACGTTTTCCGTCATTGCATAGTTGGAGAAAGCTTTGTATTTATCCCTTTTCATAACGAGAAAATCTTTTAAAAAGTCTATGTTTTCTCTCTGCTTATCGAAAGATTTGATTATGTCTTTCGTTCTTTCAAGTTCTTTTTCGCTTTTTTTGATTTCATCTTTTAATTTTTGCGTTTCTTCCTCGCTTGTAAGTGAGGATAAGCTTGTATTTTGAGAAAATCCCAAACTTTTTAGCTTTTTGAAAAAGTCTTCGGAATTTTCTTTGTGGCAAATTGCAAAAACACAAACCTGCTCTTTTTGTCGGCTTATTTCTTCAATGTAAAATTTTATGTTTTCGTTTTCTTGTGCTATTTCTTCCGAGATAACATCAATGCTTACATCTCCTGTAAAAGTTCCGAAAAAAGCATCTGTTGTTTTTGTTCCTTTGAAATTTTGTGGGAGTTGTGAGTTTAGCCACGGTTTTAGAAAATCAATTTTCAACCTTGCTTTTTGTATTTCGTTTTTAATTTCGTTTATTTTTGCTTCGCATTCGTTTATTTTTGAGCAAACTTTAACGGTATCTTTTGTGTTTTCTTTTCTTTTTGCAAATTCCGCTGTTGAAACGGAAGTTCGTCCCTCAAGCATTTTTGTAAGTGGCTCTTTTTTTGGAGAGTAGTAGGCTAAAACTTCACTTGCGTTTTCTGCTGAAGAAAGCATTCTTTCAAGTTGCCCGACGCTTGCACTACCGCTTATTTTTGTTAAGCCTTCGTCACTTACGTCTGTAAGCTCCACAACTCCGCGTCTTTGCAAACGCTCCGTTAAGCTACGGCAGTCTTTGAAAAAAGCGATAATCTCGATTTTTTTTATTTTGACTTTTGCCATATTTTTCACGCCTCCTTTCTTAACCGAAAAGAATTTCTTTAATTTTTTCTGTGGCTTTTTTTTCTATCTTTTTTGCTGATAAAAGTGTGTTTTTGTAAATTTCTTCACCGCTTTTTTTTGCGTTTTCTTTAATTTTTTCAGCTTCATTTAAAGCGTTTTTTAAAATGTTTTCACTTTCGACTTTTGCATTTTGCAAAATTTCTTCTCTTTTTTTCAAAGCTTCTTTTTTTGCGTTTTCAACTGTTTCCAAAGCTTCTTTTTTTGCAAGCTTTTCGTTTTCAAAAGCTGTTTCCTCGCATTTTAATATTTTTTCAACGCTCTGTGTTACCATTTTTTACACCACCCTTTATAATTTACATTTTTTCCCTAAGGTTGTTTTTTATGCAAAAATAAAAATTTTTAATTAGTATTCTATTTTTGTATATCAAACATATAA
>CAYPIJ010000020.1:0-17794 GCA_964410755.1 uncultured Oscillospiraceae bacterium
GTAGTAGTATATTTATATCTTGTGCGTTTTGTACGGAAAGGAATTATTTATAAATGAAAGACAGAATGGATAAAATAAGAAATTTTTCTATTATTGCACATATAGATCACGGAAAATCAACTTTGGCAGACAGATTGCTTGAAAAAACGGGCGTTGTAAGTCAAAGGGAAATGGAAGCACAGCTTTTGGATAATATGGAGCTTGAAAGAGAAAGAGGTATTACAATTAAGGCTCGTGCAGTTAGACTTGTGTATAAAGCAAAGGACGGAGAAGAATACATTTTCAATCTTATCGATACACCGGGGCATGTTGACTTTAACTATGAGGTTTCCAGAAGCTTAAAAGCTTGTGAGGGGGCAATTTTGATTGTAGATGCCGCACAGGGGATAGAGGCGCAAACTTTGGCAAACGCATATCTTGCTGTAGATAACGATTTGGAAATTCTTCCCGTTATAAACAAAATCGACCTTCCCAGTGCTCGTCCTGACGAAGCAAAAGCGGAAATTGAGGATATAATCGGTATTCCGGCAGATGAAGCACCACTTATTTCCGCAAAAAACGGAACAAATATCGAAGATGTTTTGGAAGGAATTGTCAATTTTATTCCTGCACCTAAGGGCGATGAAAACGCACCCTTTAAAGCACTTATTTTCGATTCCTATTATGATGCCTATAAGGGAGTTATAATATACATCAGAGTTTTTGACGGTAAGCTTTCTGTTGGTGATACAATGAAAATGATGTCCAACCAAAAAGAATTTGAAGTTGTGGAATTGGGATATCTTAATGCTCTCGGAATGGCACCTTCAAAAGAATTGCGTGCCGGTGAAGTTGGATATGTTGCCGCTTCCATTAAAAACTTAAGAGATACAATGGTAGGTGATACCGTTACCGTTAAAAACAATCCCGCACTTGAACCGCTTCCGGGTTTCAAACCTGTTCAACCAATGGTATTTTGCGGTATTTATCCTGTTGACGGTGCAAGATATGACGATTTGAAAGAATCACTTTTGAAATTACAGCTTAACGATGCCGCTCTTACATTCCAACCTGAAACATCAGCTGCTTTGGGCTTTGGTTTTCGTTGTGGATTTTTGGGACTTTTGCACCTTGAAATTATTCAGGAAAGATTGGAAAGAGAATTCAATCTTGACCTTATAACAACAGCACCGAGTGTTATTTATAAAATAGAAAAGACCGACGGTACAACAATGGATTTGGATAATCCCGCAAATTTGCTCGACCCAACTTTGATAAATGCAATGTGGGAGCCTTTTGTAAGAGCGGATATTATGACACCATCGGACTATGTGGGAAATATTATGGAATTGTGCCAGGAAAGACGTGGTACATTTATTGATATGCAATATTTGGACGAAAAAAGAGTAACACTTCATTACGATATGCCACTTAATGAAATTATTTACGATTTCTTTGACGATTTGAAATCGAGAACAAAGGGATATGCATCTTTGGACTATGAATTAAGTGAATATAAGGAATCAAAGCTTGTTAAGTTGGATATTTTGTTGAACGGAGACATTGTCGATGCACTTTCCTTTATTGTTCATACTGATAAGGCTTATGCAAGGGGCAGAAGAATAGCCGAAAAATTGAAAGAAGTTATTCCACGTCAGCTTTTTGAAATTCCAATTCAGGCAGCTGTGGGCAACAAAATCATAGCAAGAGAAACAGTAAAAGCTATGCGTAAAGACGTTTTGGCAAAGTGCTACGGCGGTGATATAACAAGAAAGAAAAAGCTTTTGGAAAAACAAAAAGAGGGAAAGAAAAGAATGCGTCAGGTTGGTAGCGTAGAAGTACCGCAAGAAGCATTTATGGCGGTATTAAAACTGTGATAGGTTTATATATTCATATTCCTTTTTGCGTTTCAAAGTGTTATTATTGCGATTTTTATTCAATTAAAAATGAGGAACTTGTTCAAACTTATTTTAAAAGGTTGAATGAGGAAATTCGTACTTATGAAAAATATGGAAAATTGAGTGTTGATACGATTTTTTTTGGCGGTGGTACACCGTCTTTTCCAAATGAAAGGTATATTTGCGATACTTTAAATTCAATTTATGAATGCTTTGAAGTTTCAAAGGATTGTGAAATAACAATGGAAATGAATCCGAAAACCTTTGACGAAATAAAGCTTGAAGCATATAAAAAATCCGGTATAAATAGGGTGAGTATCGGACTTCAATCAGCAAACGATAATGAACTTAAACTTTTGGGAAGAATACACAGTTTAAGTGATTTTGAAAAAGCTTACAACGATGTTTTGAGAGTGGGTTTTACAAATATCAGCACAGATATTATGTATGGACTTCCGTACTCAAATATTGAAACGCTTTCTAAAACCTTGGAGTATGTAAAAAAACTTAATACAATTCATATTTCAGCTTATGCCCTTACATTGTGCGAAAATACACCTATAATGAAAATGGACTATAAATATCCGACAGATGACGAAGTTTACAATCAGTATAAATTTTTGTGTAGCGAATTTTCCGATTTTAATCATTATGAAATTTCAAATTTCGGGAAAATTCCGTCAAAGCACAATTTGAAATATTGGAAATGTGAGCCTTATATCGGTTTTGGTGCATCTGCATACAGCTATTTTGAAAATAAAAGATTTAATAATGTAATTGATATAAATGAGTATATAAAAAGTGAAAATCCTGTTTGCGATATTTACGAAAATACATTTTTGGATAACATAAACGAATATATTATGCTTTCTTTAAGGATTTCTTGTGGAATTGATTTTGAATATATGAAAAATAAATTTTCATTTTCCTTTTCAAAGGATAAAATGGCTTATATTGAAAAATTGGCAAAGGAAAATTATGTTTCATATACAAAAAAAGGTTTTCGCTTGACAGAGGACGGTTTTTTCGTGTCAAACAGTATTATTTCCCAATTACTTATTGACAAAATATGAAATAATTGTTATAATAATATGATATAAAGGAGTGTGTGGCGGTGAAAGATTTTAGAAAATTTATCGATAATTCAAAATTGAAAATTTGTTTTGTGCTGTTGTATGTTTTTTCGTTGGCAATGGCTTTTTGGCGTGTTGATGTCGCAATAATCGAAGCGCTTTTATCAACAATTGTCTTGGCGGTATATCTTGTAAACAGAAGAAATTCCAATAAGCAAATGAGACAATATTTGGAAACACTTTCCTTAAATATTGAATCCGCAACACATAATTCCGTTATGAATTCACCGTTTCCCATGGTTATTTTAAAAAGAAACGGAGAAATTATTTGGTATAATACAAATTTCGGTGAGCTTATAAGTAAGGATAATTTTTCAACACCATATATTCAAGACGCTTTTTCCGATTTTGAAATAAAAGATGATGAAGCACTATATTGCAATATTTCAATAGGAGAACAGACCTTTGATGCTTACGGTGTTTGCACAAGTAATGATGTGAACCAAAACGGAAAAAAAGATACACACGATGATGAAATTTATATTTATTATTTTGTAGATACCACAACTCTTACAAACGTGAAAAAAGAAAAACTTGATAGCAGACTTGTTAAAGGTTATATGTATATCGATAATCTTGATGAGCTTACAAAAGATATTCCCGATTCCGACAGAACGGCAATACTTTCGCAAATTGAAAAGCACATGTATGATTTCATTTTGAAATATAATGCCATTCTTTCAAAGAGCGAAAGAGACAGATATTCTTTTGTTATGGAATATAGAAATTTTAAAGCTATGAAAGACGATAAATTCTATATTTTAAAAACCGTTAAGGAACTGAACGCAACCGATATTCCCCTTACTTTAAGTATAGGTGTCGGTGTCGGTGACAATCTTCACGAAACGGAAGAATTTGCAAAAACAGCAATTGACCTTGCTTTGGGCAGAGGGGGAGACCAGGCTGTTATAAAAGAGGGAAATGACGTTGTTTATTTCGGTGGAAACAGTAGAGAAATTGAAAGAAGAACAAAGGTAAGATCTCGTATTGTTGCACTTTATTTTAAAGAATACGTTGAGAAAAACGACAAAGTTATAATTATGGGACATAAAAACCCCGATACCGATTGCTTGGGTGCAGCTTTGGGAATTTCAAGAATTGTTCGAGCTTACGGTAAAGAAGCATATATTGTACTTGACGAAAATAATATGAACGTTGAGGCTATGATGAAAAAATTGGGTAACAACAGAGAGTATGAAGGGCTTTTTGTTAATTCACAAACTGCGGATTCTTTGTTTGACGACAGAACGGTTACGGTAGTTGTTGACGCTCATAGACTTTCACTTTTACCTGCACCGGAAATAATAGAAAAAAGTAATAAAAATGTTCTTATAGACCACCACAGAAAAGGTGTTGACTATATTACAAACACAATTCTTGCATTTCATGAGCCTTATGCATCTTCCGCAAGTGAGCTTGTTGTTGAAATGTTGGGATACCTTGACGGTAAGGTGAAATTAAGACGTCAGGAAGCCGAAATGCTTTATGGCGGTATACTTTTGGATACACAAAATTTCAGTGTAAAAACAGGTGTAAGAACTTTTGAAGCGGCATCATATTTAAGAAAAGCAGGTATGGAGCCCGCATCTGCAAAAGACCTTATTAAAAATGATTTTGAAACATATTTAAAGGTAAGTGGAATTGTGAAATCTTGCGAAATATGTTTTGACAATATTGCTATTGCAAAATATTACGGTGAAGAAGAAAGCAGTATTTTTATTGCACAAGCTGCCGATACGCTTATTGACATAAAAGGGATTGAAGCATCTTTTGTTATTTTCAAAAATAAGGACCGTGTTCTTATAAGTGCGCGTTCCAACGGAAAAATAAATGTACAGGTTATAATGGAAAAATTGGGTGGTGGCGGTCATCAGCTTGTTGCAGGTGCACAGCTTGAAGATATAACCGTTGATAAAGCCACTATGATAATAAAAACAACACTTGAAGAAATGTTTTCACAAAATGACGATTAATAAGAAAGGAAGTATATAAAAATGAAAGTTATTTTATTACAAGACGTAAAAGGAAGCGGTAAAAAAGGAGACGTTATAAACGCTTCCGACGGATATGCAAGAAATTTTTTGTTTCCAAAAAAGCTTGCTGTTGAAGCAAATGCAGGAAATATGACGGAGCTTAATAATCATAAAGCATCTGTTGAACATAAAAGAGCGGTAAACAGAGATAATTCTTCCGAACTTAAGGAAAGACTTGAAAAAGCTACAATTGTTATTACCGCAAAAACAGGTGATAACGGAAAATTGTTTGGAAAAGTTACTTCAATGGATATTGAAAAAGCAGTTAAAGAGCAAACAGGAATTGAAATTGAAAAAAGAAAAATTCAGCTTTCGGAAACTTTGAAAACAATAGGTCAATACGAAGTAAATGTTAAACTTTTTGAAGATATAAGTGCTAAATTGAAAATTGTAATTAAAGGAGCGTAAATTTATTATGGAATTTACAAGAGATTTGCCCTATAGCGCAGATGCCGAAACCTCGGTTTTGGGTTCTATACTTATAGATAACAGTTGTGTTCATAGCGTTATGGCGAAATTGAAGCCTGAAAATTTCTTTCTTGAAAAAAATAAAGCCATTTTCGGTTGTATGGCAGATATGTATAATTCCGATACGGCAATTGATGTTGTTACACTTTGTGACGAACTTAAAAAACAGGGCTTACTGGAACAAATAGGCTCAACTGTTTATTTGAAAGAAATTATAGATTCCGTTCCGTCAGCACTCAATGTTGATAATTACGTTAAAATCGTTGTTGATAAGGCACAACTTCGTACTTTAATTGAAGCTTGCAAAAAAATTGAAGAAGCTTGTTATGATTCAAAAGATGCAACTGCAATAACAGAATATGCTGTTCAAGCTATGTTTGATTCGGTAAGTCAACGTGAGGCGAACGGAGTTACACACATAAAAAAAGTTTTGGATAATGCATTTGGAAAGTTTTCTAAAATGGTAAGTGACCATGAAAGCGGAGAGGATGGTATTTCCGGTGTTCCTACAGGCTTTATTGAATTGGACCAAAGACTTTCAGGACTTCAACCTGCCACACTTGTTCTTATTGCGGCACGTCCAGCTATGGGAAAAACCAGTTTTGCCATTAATATTGCACAGAATATTGCAGTTATGCATAAAGAACCCGTTTTGATATTTTCTTTGGAAATGTCAAAAGAGGAGCTTGTAAACAGAATTATTTCAAGTGAGGCAAAAATCGAATCTCAAAAAATCCGTTCAGGCGAAATTACCGAAGAAGATTTAAACAAAATTTTAAATTCATACGTTCCTTTGTCGGAAGCACCGATTTTTATTGACGATACTGCCGCCATTACAATTACAGAGCTTAGAGCAAAGGCAAAAAGAATTAAAATGGAGCATGGTTTAAGCCTTGTTGTTATCGACTATCTTCAGCTTATGAATGGTAGAAAGTCAGAAAGTCGTCAGGTTGAAATTGCCGAAATAAGCCGAAGCCTTAAAATTTTATCAAAAGAGCTTGAAGTACCTGTAATTGCCGTTTCACAGCTTTCCAGAAGCGCCGAAACAAGAGCGGACAATAAACCCATGCTTTCCGACCTTAGAGAATCGGGTGCTATCGAGCAGGATGCCGACATTGTTATGTTTTTGTACAGAGATGAATATTATCACCCTGAAACAACCGAAAAACCAAACATCGGTGAATGTATTATTGCGAAGCATCGTGCCGGTGAAACGGGTAGTTTTGAAATGACTTGGCTTGGTAAATACACCTCTTATTACAATTTGGAGAGAAACCATGATGTTTAAACAAAAGGTTTTGAGAACCATAGAAAAGTATAACCTTATAAACAAAAACGACAATATTCTTGTTGCACTTTCCGGCGGAGCCGATTCTGTAAGCTTGTTGCTTGTGCTTTTGGAAATTAAAGAGCAATTTTCTCTTGAAATTGAAGCCGCTCATATCAATCATTCCATAAGAGAAGAAGCAGACAGCGATATGGAATTTGTAAAAAAACTTTGCAAAGAAAAAAACGTTAAAATTCATACACTGAAAGAAAATATAATCGATTTGTCGCATAAATGGGGTTACAGTGAGGAAAAAACGGGCAGAATTGTAAGGTATAACTTTTTTGGAAAAATAACAAAGGGCAGAAATATGAAAGTTGCAACCGCTCATACAAAGGACGATTGTGCCGAAAATTTTCTTATTTGTGCATTACGAGGAACATCACCTAAAGGTATCCCACCGAAACGTGATAATGTTGTTAGACCGCTTATTGAAGTTACAAAAGATGAAATTTATGATTATTTGAAAGAAAATAAACAAGCTTTTGTTGAAGATAAAACGAATTTTGTTGCCGATTATACAAGAAATAAGATAAGATTGGAAATAATTCCTTATATTAATGAGAAATTTCACACAAAATTCGCAAATAATGTGTATAATAGTTTGGACGTTTCCTATTTTGAAGACGACTATTTGTCTTTGGAAACAAAAAAGCAAATTAATGATATTTGCGTTTTTAAAAGTGATTGTGCACAGATTGACGCAAATAAGTTCAGCGCACTTCATATTGCTTTAAAAAGGCGTATTTTAAAAGAAATATATTATCAGTTTGTTTTGCAAGACGGTTATGTTTCTTTTGAACAGATAAGTGCAATATTGAAAATTTGCGAAAAAAAGGAAACAGGTAAGAAAATCGAATTACCGAAGAGTATTGAAGCGATATTTTCTTACGATAAAATTATTTTTAAAAGAAAAACAGAATCCGAAAATGAAGATTTTGAATATAAAGTAAAATTAAACGAAAAAATTTATGTCCCTTGTCTTGATAAAACTGTGTTTATAAACGATTTGGGAAAAGGAACAGAATTTTATTCGGAAGATAATGAATTTATTTTACGAAACAGACGTCCGAAAGACAAAATTTACATTGAAAAAGTAGGACACAAAAAATTGAAAAACTATTTTATAGATAAAAAAATTCCTCAAAAAGAAAGAAACAGTCTTATCATTGTTTCTGACAGTTTGGGAATAGCTTACGTTCAAAAAATATATAGAAGAAAAAACAATTTAAACAATAAAATATATGTATACATAGGAGAATAAAAAAATGGAAAATCCCGCAAATAACGTAAAAAGCATATTGTTGTCGGAAGACGAAATTAAAGCAAGAATTAAAGAATTGGGCGCACAAATTACAAAAGATTATCAAGATTCCGCAAGCCTTTTGGTTGTAGGAATTTTGAAAGGCTCATTTGTGTTCTTTTCAGACCTTATAAGAGAAATTAACCTTCCCATAGAAATCGATTTTATGGCAGTTTCAAGCTATCAAGATACAACGATTTCAAGCGGTGAAGTTAAAATTTTGAAAGATGTAGGTACAGACATCGCAAAGAAAAATATTTTGTTTGTGGAAGACATTATCGACACAGGTTTTACTATGATGAAAGTTATGGAAATATTCCAGGAAAGAGGAGCAAACAGCGTAAAACTTTGCGCTCTCACAAGTAAGCCCGACAGAAGAAAGGTTCAAGTTGATATAGATTATTTGGGATTTGAAATTCCAAATGAATTTATTATAGGTTATGGCTTGGACTATGCTGAAAAATACAGAAATTTACCTTATATAGGCGTTTTGAAAGAAGAAGCGTATATGTAAGAATTTTATACAGAATAAAAAGAAAGGAAAAAATGCGATGAATAAAATTTTTAAAAACATAGGTTTCTATGCAATTTTACTCTTTATATTCATTTTTGTAATGACTATGCTCAATTATACTCCGCAGATTGATACCATTGCGTATTCCGATTTTGTGTCTGAGTTTAAAGAGGGCGCTTATAACGAAATTGAATATTATTTGGGTGAAAACAAAATCATTGCTACAATGAAAAACAGTACAGTTGAGAAAAAAGTTGAAGTAATTATTCCCAGCTTAGACACTCTCAATAACGATTTGGGAACAGACATCACAAAAGGAATGACTGAAGGTGAAAACAAGCTTGTTTATAAGGTTGAACCGCCTGCTACAGCTCCTTGGTGGTTTTCCATACTACCCACGTTGGGACTTATTATTATAGGCGTTTTGTTTTGGGTTTTCTTCTTGAAACAAGCCGGTGGTGGCGGAAATGCCATGAATTTCGGTAAAAGCAAAGCTCGTATGACAGATCCCGATAAAGTTAAGGTTTCCTTTAATGACGTTGCCGGTGCAGACGAAGAAAAGGAAGAACTTACAGAGGTTGTTGATTTTCTTAAAAATCCCGATAAATATAAGGAAATCGGTGCAAGAATTCCGAAAGGTCTTCTTTTGGTTGGTCCTCCGGGAACAGGTAAAACCTTGCTTGCAAAAGCTTGTGCCGGTGAAGCAGGCGTGCCGTTCTTTTCCATAAGCGGTTCGGACTTTGTTGAAATGTTTGTCGGTGTAGGTGCATCAAGAGTAAGAGATTTGTTTGACAATGCAAAGAAAAATTCGCCTTGTATAATTTTCATTGATGAAATTGATGCCGTAGGTCGTCACAGAGGTGCAGGCTTCGGTGGAGGTCATGATGAAAGAGAACAAACACTCAATCAGCTTCTTGTTGAAATGGATGGTTTTACGGAAAATCAGAATATTATTATAATTGCAGCAACAAACAGACCCGATATTCTCGACCCGGCACTTTTAAGACCGGGTAGATTTGACAGACAGGTTGTTGTAAATTATCCTGATGTTACGGGCAGAGAAGCTATTTTGAAAGTTCATGCCAAAAAGAAACCTTTGGCTGAAGATGTTGATTTGTCTGTTGTTGCAAAAACAACTGCGGGCTTTACAGGTGCCGATCTTGAAAATCTTCTTAACGAAAGTGCACTTTTGGCTGCAAGACAAAAGAAAAATAAAATCACTATGGACGATATCAGCGAAGCTATGATAAAAGTTATAGCAGGACCTGAAAAGAAATCGAAAAAAGCAAGTGAAAAAGAAAGAAAACTTACTGCTTATCATGAAGCAGGTCATGCTATTGTTACAAAGCTTCTTCCGAACCAAGACCCTGTACATCAGATTTCCATTATTCCCAGAGGCAGAGCCGGTGGATATACACTTTCTCTTCCCAGTGAAGATAAAATGTATTCTTCAAAAATGGGAATGCTTGAAGAAATTGTCGTTCTTTTGGGAGGAAGAGTTGCCGAAAAGCTTATTATGGACGATATTTCCACAGGTGCGTCAAACGATATTGAAAGAGCAACGAAAATTGCAAGAAATATGATTACCAAATATGGCATGTCGGAAAAACTCGGACCTATGTGTTTCGGTAGTGAACAAGATGAAGTATTCTTGGGAAAAGATTTCACTCAAACAAGAAACTATTCCGAAAATGTTGCTTGTGCAATTGACGAAGAAATGAAACGCATTATTGACGAATGCTATAATAAATGTGAAAATCTTCTTTCAACACATCTTGAACTTTTACATGAAGTTGCAAGAGTTCTTTTGGAAAAAGAAAAAATTGAGGGAGACGAATTCCTTCAAATTTATAATTCTGTAATGGGAATTGAAGAAACTGAAGATGTAAAAGAAGAAAAAGTCGTTGCAGAGGCTGTGAAAACAGACGATAACAACGATACAGACAATATTGAAAAAGTATAATAATTGGTTTTAGCGGAACTGTGAGCAATTTTACAGTTCCGCAAACTTGCGTAAAAAGGAAATAAAAAAATGGCACAAAAAAAATTTTATGCGGTGAAAAACGGTAAAAAAACAGGCATATTTACAACTTGGGCGGAATGTGAAGCAAACGTAAAAGGTGTGAAAAATGCAATTTACAAAAGCTTTCCCACGAAAAAAGAAGCAGAGCTTTTTTTGGGGATTGAAGAAGATATTAAAGACGAGGAAAAAGTAATTCCTCCGAAAAATACGTCTTATGCTTATGTTGACGGCAGTTATAATGTGAAAACAAAAGTTTACGGCTATGGCGTTGTTTTGATTTTAGAAGACGGAAAAGAACTTACTTTTTCGGGCAGTGACGATAACGAAAAAATTTCTTCAATGCGTAACGTTGCAGGTGAGCTTAAGGGTGCAATGGTTGCTATGCAATATGCTTACAACAACGGAATTGAAAATCTTGTTGTTTTTCACGATTACGAGGGTATTGCAAAATGGGCTGACGGTTTATGGAAAACAAATCTTGTTCATACAAAGAAGTATGCTGAATATGTTTTGAAAATAAGGCAAAAGGTCAATGTGAAATTTGAAAAGGTTCTTGCTCACAGTGGTGTATATTACAACGAAAAAGTTGATGCTTTGGCGAAAAAAGCAGTAGGTATTATGTAATTTTAAGAGGATTTTTATGGTAAACGGTAAAGAAAAAATTTTTAAAAGCGGAATTGACATTGTAAAAACATTTGCGGTGTTTTTCGTTGTTTGTGTACATTTCTTTTTGCATTCCGGTTTTTACTACACACCTTATGAGGGTGCATTAATGTATGTCGGAGCTTTTTTCAGAAATATTTTCTATGTTTGTGTTCCGCTTTTTATGATAACAACGGGATATTTGCAAATAGGAAAAACGTTTTCTAAAAAGTTTTATTTCGGAATTTTCAACGTACTTTCTTCTTATTTGTTTATAGGTATTGTAAGCATTTTGTTTAAAATTTTTTGTTTAAAAGAAAACGGCAGTATTTTAAAATGGATTTTCACCCTTACAAATTTTTCGGCAGACAACTATGCTTGGTATGTTGCAATGTTTTTGGGGCTTTATCTTCTTATTCCGTTTTTGAATAATGCTTATAGCGGTTGTAAAACGAAAAATCAAAAGCTTTGTCTTATATTGATTTTGTTTTTGGTGTCTTGTGTTGTCGGCTTTAATTTTTCCACAACCTTTGAAGAACGTGAATACTATTTTTTTAATGAATATTGGTGTTCTCTTTATCCGTTTTTATATTATTTTATCGGTGCTTACATAAAAGAATATCAACCGAAAATAAAAAAATCTGTTTTGGTTTTAGGCTTTTGTATAACTGTTTTTTTGGTAACTTCACTTTCTTTTGTTAAGTTTCACCACGGTACTTTTTCGATGAATATGTTTGGGGAATATAACAGTGTGTTTACGGTTTTTTCTTCGGTTTTCTTTTTCCTTATTTTTTATGATATTGATGTGAAAAATAAAGGTGTTAAGAAAATTTTAAGAAGTATTTCTTCAAAAACCTTGGAAATATATTTGTTTTCATATATTTTCGACATGATTTTTTACACAAAACTTTCAAATTACATAAGCGGATACAAAGGATTTTTGAAAATAAGTGTTCCGGTGGTATTAAGCGTATTTTTACTTTCATATTTTGCATCTTTAATAAAAGCTTTTTTGTTTGGTGCTTTGAAAAGTAAACAAAAGAAAAACAAGACGGAGGAAAAGGAAATTGTTTCAGCCAACATATAAAATAAAATCTGTTTTGGATTTAAAAATTGAAAACTTGAAAAAAGATAATATTAAGCTTGCACTTTTCGATGCCGATTGTACTTTAATTTATGATAAAGAGTTTTTTGTTGAAGTAAAAATGCTTGAAAAATTAACCGAAATTGAAAAAAGCGGAATAAATATTGCAATTGCATCCAACGGAAAAATCCACAGAATTAACAAAGTTTTTGAAAAGCATCCCATAAAAGCATATCCTATGTGTTTAAAACCGCTTCCCTGGAAATTGAAGAAAATAATAAAAAATTACAATAAAAATGAAGTTGTTCTTATTGGAGATCAATATTTCACCGATATTTTGTGTGCTTCTTTTTTGGGAATTAAGTCCTATATGGTTGCACCTTACGGCGAGGGAAAGGGTAATTTTATAAAAATTAAAAGATTTTTGGAAAAATATATTGTCGGAGATTATAAAAAATGGGAATAATATTTGCATCTTACGGTAACAGTGAAGAATTTTATAAAAATGGGTATAACAGTTCTTTGGAAGCACCTTTCTATTTAAAAAATATGGGATTAAACGGTTATGAATATCTTTGTAACCAAGGTGTTCATATATCCGACGACAGTTGTGAGATTTTAAAAGAAAATGCAAAAACAAATGGTATTTCTCTAAGCGTTCGAGGTTATGATTTCATTTCCATGTCGGAAAGTGAAGATGAAAAACAAGAAAAAAATCTTGATATTATAAAAGAAACAATAAGAACCGCACATAAAATAGGTGCCGACAGAATTGTGTTGTCACTTGACAATTGTGCGATAAAATCAAGAGATTTTGTGAAAAAGTCCACTTTGAAAATTCTTGAAAATGCTCTTACGGACTTAAAAAAAGAGGGGATAAGCGATGTGTTTGTTGCTTTGGAAACAATGGGACTTATACACGATTACGGAACTTTTTCGGAAGTTTTGGCAATGTGCCGTGAAAATGAAATGCTTATGCCTTGTATAAATGTGGGAAATTTGTATGCAAGAAATTTAGGAAAAGAAATAAAAAAAGAAGAATTTGAGGAAATGTTTTTTAAAATAAAAAAACATTTGGGCACATACAGAGGAAATCATTTTCATATCTATTGCGCTAAGGTTGAATATACCAATCAGGGCTTTAGAGATAATGTTGATTTTTGTGAAAAGGGTTATGAAAATCAAAATTTCAATAATCTTATTGATGCTGTAATATCTTCAAAAATTACCCCTTTTATTGTTGCAAAAAGTCCTACTATGAGTGATTGTGATGCATTGCAATTGAAAAATTATTATATGAAAAAGAGTGAGAAAAATGTATAATAAAAGAATAAATAAATTAATTGAAAATTTAAATGATAATCAAGGAATTTTAATTACAAACGAGAAAAATTGTTTTTATTTTTCCGGAATTAATTCTTCCAATATTTGTCTTTATATAACTAAGAGTAAACGCTTTTTAATGACGGATTTTCGTTATTTGGAGGTTAGTTTAAAAAACAAAGGCAATTTTGAAGTTTTGTGGAAAAAAAGAAGAATTGATTTTTTAAAGGAATTTGTAACTGAAGATGAAGTCTTTTTTGAAACAGACAATCTTACTTTTGACGAATTTGAAGAATATAAAAACATTTTGAATTGTAAAATTCTTAAAATAGAAGATAAAATCAAAAAAATTCGTTTGTATAAAGATGATGAAGAAATTTCTTATATAAATGAAGCACAAAAAATTGCGGACAAGGCTTTTCTTAACACTTTGGATAAAATAAAGGTTGGAATGAGTGAAAAAGAACTTCGTGCCGAGCTTGAATATGAGATGGCTGTTTTAGGTTCCGAAAAGTCTTCATTTGATACAATCGTTTTGTTTGGAAAAAATACTTCTTTGCCTCATGGAGAGCCGGGAAATACAATTTTGGAAAAAAACGATATTATTCTTATTGATTTCGGTGCTACTTACAAAGGCTATTGCTCCGATACAACAAGAACGTTTTTTATCGGAACTCCAAACGAAAAAATGCTAAGGGCTTATAATGATGTAAACGAAGCTCACAGCCTTGCATTTTCTTTTATAAAGAAAAATGTGAATGCATCATTGGCAGATAAAACCGCAAGAGATTTTCTTGACAAAAACGGATATGAAAATCTTTTTGGGCACAGCCTCGGTCACGGAACTGGGCTAGATATACACGAATCTCCAACATTGTCTTTAAACTCACTTGACGTTTTGGAAAACGGTATGACCTTTTCCGTGGAACCGGGAGTGTATTTTGAAAATGAGTTCGGAATAAGAATTGAAAACTTATGTTATTTAAAAGATGGTAAACCAATGTCTTTTACAAATTTAAGCAGAGATTTACTTATTCTTTAAAGTGGAATTTCGCTTATGATGTCTTGTGCGTCATCGGGAAATACCGTTTCGGTGCTTAAAAAATTTATTATTTTTAAAATTTCGGTTTCATTTTTGTTTTTTAAGTAAATTTTCCTGTATATAACTTTTTTTGCTTTTGGAATGTCTGAATTGCAATAATCGTTTTTGTCGTAGCATTCGTAATTTATTCGTATGCCGTTTATGCCCGATTTGCTTTTTATCATTTCATAGCACAGACGACAGACATCGTTATTTACATAAATGAATTTTGTTACTTTTGAATTTATAGTGTTGTTTTCCATAATACTTTTACTCCTTTTTTAAATGTGTTGTCGGAATGATTATATTATAACACAATCGTTAGCAAAAATCCACATATAAAAAAGTTCAAAAAGCAAGAAAAAGCAACAAAAAAATTCAATTTTCATTATTTAAGGAGGCTTTAATATGGATTTTAAAGGGATTACAATTTTGAGCGATATGGATGGCACATTGCTTGATTCTAAAAAAAATATTTCAAAAAATAATTTGGCGAAAATTAAATATTTTAAGGAAAATGGCGGAACTTTTACCATAGCGTCGGGAAGAACTTATAAAAAAATCACAATGTATGCCAATGAACTTGGAACGGACGTTCCCGTGATTGCCAGTAACGGTGCGGTTATATATGATTTTTCTTTGGATAAAGTTTTGTATAAAAAAACCATGGATAGAAAATGCTTGAAATTTTTGGAAGAAATACATAATCGTTTTCCGCAAACGGGAATCGAAGTCGGTGGTGTGGAGTGCGTTGAATTTCTTTATCCCAGCGATATGGTAACAAAGCATATAATCGATGAAGATTTTGCTTCCGATTTTCCAAACGGTGAAATTGTTTGGAAAAAACCAAATGAAGTAACGGCGGATATTACAAAAATTATGTTTTGCGATTATCCCGAAAATATTGACACTCTTTCAAAAACATTGCCTCTTTTGTACGGTGACTATACATTTTTCAAAAGTGATACCATATATTATGAAATGGTTGAACCCGGCACAAATAAAGGATTGGCAGTTCCCAAGCTTAAAGACATATTAAAAGACAGAGCAAAAAAAGTTTATGCTGTTGGAGATAATATGAACGACGTTGAAATGCTTAATAATTCCGATGTTGGTGTATGCGTAAGAAACGCTAACGAAAAAGTAAAAGAACAGGCTGATTTTATTTTACCTTTTACAAATGACGAGGATGCAATAGCTAAGCTTATAGATATGATTGCAAAAGGAGTAATTTAATGAAAGATATACAAAAGGAATTTACTCAAAAAAAGGAACGTTGCATTGTATGCGGTGTGTTTATGGGTACGGGAAAAACAGATGATTCCGATTTTGATTCTTTGGAAGAATTGAAAGAGCTTTGTAAAGCTTGCGGTGCCGAAGTTGTGGGAGAAGCATATCAGTCAAGAGAAGCAATTGACCCACGCACGGTTATAGGAAAAGGTAAGGTTGAAGAAATCAGAAATGCGGTTGAGATACTGGAAGCAGACCTTGTTGTTTTTGATTGCGAGCTTTCCGGCTCAAATACAAGAAATCTTGAAAGTGAACTCGGTGCAAGAGTTATTGACCGTTCACGTCTTATATTGGATATTTTTGCATTGAGAGCAACCACAAAAGAGGGAAAATGCCAGGTTGAGCTTGCACAGCTTGAATATAATCTTCCACGTCTTTCAGGTGTCGGTGCTTCTTTATCACGTTTGGGAGGCGGTATCGGTACAAGAGGTCCCGGTGAAACAAAACTTGAAAGTGATAAAAGGCATATAAGAGAACGTATTCAAAGCTTAAAAAGAGAGCTTAAAGAAATAGATAAAACAAGGGAAAATATGCGAAAAAAACGTATTAAAAGCGAAATTCCCGGAATAGCTCTTGTAGGCTATACAAATGCAGGAAAATCTTCACTTTTAAACGCTCTTACAAAGTCGGATCAATTTGTTGAAAATATGCTTTTTGCAACACTTGACCCACTTTCAAAAAAAATGGATTTGTCCGACGGCAGGGAAGCGGTTGTAACCGACACTGTCGGCTTCATAAGAAAATTGCCGCACAATTTGATTGAAGCTTTTAAATCAACTCTTGAAACGGTTGTATATGCCGATGTTTTGGTTCATGTTGTTGATGTTACCGATGAAAATGCGGAAAAAAATATTATTACCGTAAACAAAATACTTTCGGAATTGGGAGCATCGGACAAACCTACCGTTATGGTTTACAATAAGGCTGACTTGGTAGACTTAAACAATGTTGCGGTTAAAGAAAACGGGATTTTCATTTCCGCAAAATCAGGTTACAACTTGGAAAGTTTAATAAATGAGCTTACCGAAATAACAAGAAAAAACGAAATTGAAAAAATCGTTGAAATTCCTTATGATAAAACTTATATAATTTCAAAAATGTATGATAAATTGCAGGTTCGCAACATTGAATATTGCGATAATGTTCAAAAAGTAACCGTTTACGGAAAAGAGGAGTTGATTGAATATTATGAAAGCTTATAAAACCGTGAATGATTACGGTGAAACGGAATTTGTGGAAAGAAAATCGAAATTTTTGTCTTTCGTTTATCCGGTTACCACGGAAAAGGAAGCTGTTTTCCATATTGAAAAGGCAAGAAAAAAGTTTTACGATTCAACTCACGTTGTTTTTGCCTATAAATTGCGAGAAAACAACATTGCTCGTTTTTCCGACGACGGAGAACCGCAGGGAACAGCAGGTTTGCCTGTTTTGGACGTAATCAACAAATCGGGAATTGAAGATGTTTTGATAATTGTTGTTCGATATTTCGGAGGCATACTTTTAGGGGCAGGCGGTTTGGTTCGTGCATATTCAAAATCCGCTTCTTTGGGAGTGGAAGAAGCTGTAATTTGCACCATGACACTTTGCAGTGTATTTGAAATTAAATGCCCTTACAATATGCTTTCTCAAACACAATATATTTTGGAAAATCATGTTGCATATAAAATTGATATTGAATATATGCAGGATATAACCC
>CAYPIJ010000021.1:0-13650 GCA_964410755.1 uncultured Oscillospiraceae bacterium
CGCAACCTACACCTCACCACCGCCTACGGCGGAGCCTCCCCTCAAGGGGAAGCCTTTGGTTTGTGCGTACATCTCTAATAAACAAAGGGGATTTCTCCATGCAGTCACGCATAAATGCGTTCCTTTGGTCGAAATGACAACATAAACACGGGCGGATATTATCCGCCCCCTACGGGAAGATAACCACAAACAAATCGAATTGAAATTGAAAAAGCAAAAATAAGGGGAATCAACATTAAAAAATTGTGAATATGCTTGACAAAATTCCCTTTTGAGTGTATAATTATGTTGTAAAAAATTTCAAGGAATATTATCATGGTCAACACAATTTCTAGAAGCATAATTAAATTTATAAAACGAAACACAGTTATGACGATTGCGTTTATTCTTGCACTCATAACTTGTCTTTTTGTTCCGATTGATAATGAATATATCGGATATTTTGACTTTAAAACGCTTTCTTGTCTATTTTGTGTCCTTGCCGTTGTTTGCGCTCTGAAAAAAATCAATTTTTTCTACATTTTGGCAAGAAAAATTGTGTTGCTTTTCAAAAATCAGCGAATGTGTATTCTTGCACTTGTATACATAACCTTTATCGGTTCAATGCTTATTGCCAACGATATGGCACTCCTAACGTTTTTACCGTTGGGATATTTTGTGCTGTACAGTGCAAAAAAAGAAAATCTTATGGCATTTACATTTATAATGCAAAACATTGCCGCAAATTTGGGAGGTATGCTCACACCGTTCGGCAATCCGCAAAATTTATATCTTTACACAGCATTTGAAATTACAACATTGGAATTCATGAAAATAATGGCTCCACCGTTCATTTTGTCAATAACGCTAATCACGGTATGTTGCCTTTTTATAAAACCGTTGCCCTTGGAAATAGACGAAGAAAAAATCGAAACCGATAAGAAAAAAACAGTGATATATTTATTGCTTTTTGTGCTTTCAATAGCAATAGTCTTCAGAGGAATTCCTTACGGAATAGGGCTTTTTGTAATTCCATTTTTCCTTTATTTTCTCGATAAAGATGCATTGAAAGCAGTTGACTATCCCCTGCTCTTCACTTTTGTGTTCTTCTTTATTTTCTCGGGAAATATGGCAAGAATCGAAGTGGTAAAAATTTTCTTTTCGTTTCTTATGGAAAAAAGTACACTTATATTCAGCGTACTTTCCTGCCAAATTATAAGCAATGTTCCGTCGGCAATTTTGCTTTCAAAATTTACAAACAACTACAAAGAGCTTCTTGTGGGTGTTAATATCAGCGGTGTGGGAACGCTGATTTCGTCGCTTGCAAGCCTTATTACCTTTAGATACTACACAAATTGTTACCCACAAAAAACGAAAAGCTACTTGAAAATGTTCACAGCTTTCAGCTTCGGTTTTCTTGCAGTTTTAACTGTATTTATGTATGTTATAATATAGGTAAATTTAAGACATATTTTAGTAAAAAAACGGCTTATTTTGATTTTACATAAATTACCTCTTTATTTTTTCACAAAAATGTTGTATAATGGAATAGGGTTTTTGTTTTTGGGAGGCAATGAAGAATGTGAAAATCGAGTTGATAGACGAAAACAAAATCAAAGTAATTTTGTCTTGTCTGGAAATTTTAAATCTTGACGGCGACATAACCGAGCTTTTTGGAGAGACTACCAGTCACAAGCTTTTAACAAGAATATTAAACGAAGCTTTTTTCGAGCATAAATTTATGGCTAAAGGCGAAAAAATAATGATTGAAAGCTTTCCGACACCAAAAATCGGTTATACCGTTATTATTACGAAATTCGAAGATGAAAGAAAAAAAGAAAAAACGGTAATTTATGGTTTTAGCAGTTACAAATCGCTGAAAAAAGGGATAATTCGCATTGAAAATTTATTTTTTGGAAGTTCGGTTGTATACGAGCTTGACGGAAAATATTATCTTCTAATGAAATTTCTTGCAAACAGTGAATTTGAAAAAACGCAAAACGCACTTGCGGACTTTGGAACAAAGGAAAGCAACGAATATTTTTTGGAAGGAATTTTATTGGAATACGGCAAAATTCTTTTTGAAAAAGATGCAATAAAAATGATAAAAAATCACACAAAAGATTAAAATATATAATAAACACAGTAACGGAGGCAGTAATAATGCGAAAAACGAAAATAGTATGTACTTTGGGACCTGCAACAAACAGTGAAAAGGTTTTAAGACAAATGATTCTTTCCGGAATGAATGTTGCAAGACTTAACTTTTCTCACGGAGATTACGAAAGTCACCAAAAGACAATTGATATGTTTAAAAAAGTAAGAGATGAGCTTGGTATACCGGTTGCCCTTCTTTTGGATACGAAAGGACCTGAAGTAAGAATAAAAACCTTCAAAGAACACAAGGTTTTTTTGGAAGAAGGACAAAAATTCACTTTTACAACAGAGGACATCGAGGGTGACAGCACAAAGGTTTCCGTAACCTACAAAAAGCTTCCTTTCGATTTGAAAGAAAACAGCAGAATTTTGCTTGACGACGGTAAGCTTGAAATGGTTGTTACTAGAATTCACGAACACGAAATTGACTGTGAAGTTATTACAGGCGGTTACCTTTCCGACAGAAAGAGCCTTAATTTCCCCGGCATAGACTTATATATGCCATATATGGACGACGTGGATAAAAAGGACCTTCTTTTCGGAATTAAGAACGATTTCGACTATGTTGCAGCTTCTTTTGTAAGACGTGCCGACGATGTAATCAATATGAGAAAATTTCTTGATTCAAACGGCGGAAACGACATTGAAATTATTGCAAAAATAGAAAACAGAGACGGTATAAACAACATTGACGAAATTATAGATGCTTCAAACGGTATTATGGTGGCAAGAGGTGATATGGGTATCGAAATCGATTTTGAACAGCTCCCATCACTTCAAAAAATGATGACAAAGAAATGCTACAGTGCTGGAAAAAGAGTTATCACCGCAACACAGATGCTTGAATCTATGATTAACAATCCACGTCCAACAAGAGCGGAAATTTCAGACGTTGCAAACGCTGTTTACGACGGAACGAGTGCAATTATGCTTTCGGGTGAAACCGCTATGGGAAAATATCCTGTTGAAACTGTTAAAACTATGGCAAAAATTGCAAAAGCGACCGAGCTTGACATTGACTATAAGAAGAATTTTTCCACCAATCCAATTGCAACACCGACTGTTCCCGATGCTATTTCTCATGCAGCCTGCACAACGGCTCATGACCTTAATGCAAAAGGTATAATCGTTGTTACAAAATCGGGAAAAAGTGCAAGAGATTTGTCAAAATTCAGACCGAAAATGCCTATAATAGCGGCAACTCCAAGCGAAAAAACTTATAGAAAACTCGCTCTTTCATGGGGGGTTTATCCCGTTATGGCACAGCTTCAATCAAATTCGGATATTTTGTTTGAACACGCTGTAAAAGTAGCTTGCGAAAAAGATTATGTGGACAAAAATGACCTTGTGGTAATCGTAAGCGGTATGCCTGTAGGCAATTCGACAAATGTATTGAAGGTTCACAGAGTATAATTTAAAAATTACCGAAAAACGTAAAATTGGGCTAAAAACGATGTTTTTAGCCCTTAATTTTTATTATTTTTTACTTTTTTTTTCTGAAATATCCGTTTTTCTTACGTTAAGATTGTAATTTCTGTTGTCGTTATACTTATCCCAATCAAAAATAGTTTTATCCAAATCGTATTCCCTATCATTTTCAAAAATACGTCTTAAATAATCTCGCTCGTCGGAATTTACCTTGTAGGTAAATTCTTCTTTATCTTGTTCATAATTTCTGTTGGCAAGGAAATTTTGAGAATTAAGATTTCTTTGTGCAATATAGTCTTCAAATTCATTTTTCGCATTTTCTCGCAAATAGTCTGAATAAAGCTCATCATATTTTGCATCGCTCATAAGCGTGTTATACTCCGCATCTTTTTGAAGCTCCAGCAAAGCGTTATCGTAATCGGAAAGTTCGTTTTCCAACACTGTATTTAAATCATTAATATTATTTTCATAATTAATATTGTTGGAAATGATTGCACTTTCACTCATTCCCCCTTTAATTCCCTGTGCTTCAAGAATTTGAACCAAATTTTTTTCGCTTAATTTCTTTTTTTGATTTATCTGACGTATAAGCTGTTCATATTCCTTTTTTGTCCTGTATTTATTGTTTTCGATTATGCGTGTTTGTTTATCCAACGCATTTGAAATTGCTCTTCTTGCATTTGCTCTTGCTCCCAAAATACTTTCCTCTGCCAGCTTTGAATATTGGCTTTGTCCTCCTGTTTTAACACCGCCTTTTTCCGTAAGTGTATACATTCCGCCTGCCGTTTCCACAACGCTTCCCAAATCAACTCTTTGAGTCCCCTGTGGGTCCTTATAAGTTTTGTTATCAATTATATATCCGTCTTGCGACTTACCTGACGGATCGTAATATTTCACTTTCACACTTTTTCCCATTTTTTAAAATTCCTTTCTATTTTATTTTTATTGAATTTATATATGTGATTTTTATTGCATTTATTTTCAAAGGTTCTTTTGACGAATTCCTTATGCGAAATTTTAAATTTTTCCTGTTTTTAAGATGAATACGTTTTGAAAGAATATTTTCACAATCATTATTTTTCACAAGCTCTTTCCAACCGTTATCATAATATTCCACAACGGTTTCCGACGACTCACCGTCAAACATTGCGCTGAAATTTGTAATTGTTTTATACTGTGTAAAATCGTCTCCAACAAAATCAGGAAGCTGCCAAAATGCATCAAAAACAGAATTATCGTCAAGATAGCAATTTTCGTTTTCTTCGTCATTATAGAACTCACAAAGTTTGCCGTCCGAAGTTCCGAAAAAAAGCTTTTCCCCGTTTGTAAAAAGTACATTTGCAGTTATGTTATCCCAAAAATAAGCTTCATACTGCCTATGTGAAAAAGCATTATTTCCCTCATTGGAATACTTCATTGAATCCAAAATATAAATTTTATCATTAACCGCCAGCATAAAAAATCCGTTATAATTTACAGATTGAGCCAAAGATAAATTTTTTTCTTTTAAAAGCTGTCCGTTTAAGTAATAGGAACGCACCTGAGAATATCTTTCACCCAAAATATCGCTTGGTGTAATGGCACAAACTCCCATTTCGGAAAGATATACAGGTTCATTATCCAAAACACCAAAAGCATATCTGCTTACAGCACCATCACAAATATAGCTTCCCACCGTTTTAAAATAAATTCCACTGTCATTTGTGGCGCCTTCTCTTAAAACAATATTGGCATTGTTTTCTTCATTGTATTTATGAACAGCAATTTTCCCCGAAACTGTACTGTAACCCATAATGGGACTGTCGTCACGACCGAAAACATTGTAATTTATATCCGGAAAATATGTAGGGTCATTCATACTGCTGTAATAATCTCTGTTTGGATATACACTGTTCCCTGCCAAAAAAAGTCGGTCCATACTTCCGTTTATCCCGTAAAGTGTCATAAGAGTGGAAGAATTTATGATTTTAAGATATTCTTCATTTTTCTTTTTATACAATATTTCCACATTGTCCTCACTGGCTGTTGTATACGGAATATTAACCAGCCTTACATACCCCTCGGAAAGGTCATAATAATAATCCACAAATTCAGTCTGCTCTGTCCAAACACCTTTAATATTTACCTTTACAGACACAATTTCATCTATATTTTCTGTTGTAAGATAAAACTTATCGCTTTTATTGTCCGATATAAAGCTTTCTTTTCTTAAAGGCGTAAGCATATTTACATCATCAAAAAAGCTTCCTCCTCCGCTTGGGCTTCTTCCTACAACAATCGTCGGAACATAAGCAATGTCTTCAATGTTTCCAACAACTTCTCCGTCATAATATTTAAGTTTTTCTCCGTCTGCCAAAATAAGCTTACCGGAAAAACACACACTTGAAGACCTGCTTTCCGCCATTGAAAAAAAATTTTCTTCAAAAGTCCCATCTTTTTCAAAAAACAATTTTTTACCACTGTGGATAACCATTTTTCTATCGTTTCCCTTAACAAAATAATGTATGCCATAAATACAGTCCGAAAAATTTTGTACCGTATAGTATCCAAACCTCTTTTTCACCTTGCCTATTGTATCTCTTATCATATTTGTGGCATTCACACTTCGCCCCATACTTATTTTTCCCAAAGAATTTGTAAGGTCAACGCCCCCAAAACCGGTTACGGTGAGTTCTTTTTTCTTTTTGGAACCGTAATCTTTAAAATTCGCCATAAGCTCCCTCCTTAAAGGTAACAACTTCCGCTTTTTTTACGGCACTGCGATTTCTTATTGTTGAATATTCCGAAAGAGATGTTTCAAACTTATTTCTCCAGCCTACCGCCAAAGCACTGTCATCTTCCAAATACAATTCACTTGCAATATAGAAAGGCAAAATCATACACAACTCATAGGGCAAATCTATTATCGCATCATCGGAAGTGTTTGAATTTATTACAATTGGATAAGCCAAATAAGGCACATTCCAGCTACCGGTTACGTTACTTTTTATCCGAATAATACTGTCTTTTTCAAAATAAAAACTATTCACATTGCAATTACATTTTTCATCTACAAATCGGCTTGTATCAAAACAATAAAAATCGTCGATAAGCTCTTTTAAATCATAGCTTATGTATTCGCTGTTTTCACAAACATCACTGTCATTGGCAAAATCCGCATTATAAATTGCGGGATTTCTCACAATATACGGTTCGCCTGTCACAAATACAATTTTCACTTCCGAAAAATCAAGATTTTCAAATTTTCCTTTAAATTTTTCAAAAATTTTATCTGTGTTAAACACAATTGTTTTAACTATACTTTCACCCACGTAAATCAATGCTTTACCGCATCCGCAAGCCTCGAAATAATATGCTTTTCCGCAAGAACCTTTAAAAATAACATCTTTTGAAACAACCGTATACGGTACATCATTTTTTGTTTTTATCTCATTTTTTACAGCAAGCTTCGCAATTTGTATGCTTTTTTTCTTGGCAAATCCCAAAGAAGCAACTCTCATTACAGCACAACTTGCCACATAAGGCATTTTATCCAAATAAGGCTTGGTAACGCTATTTTTGGTAATCTCGGTTATATCATGAAACATTTTCTGCATTGAAAAAAGCTTTAATTCTTTGTAAGTCATACATACCTCCTGTTCTTTATTGTCGGGGCGGTAAAAACACGTCTTTACCGCCCTTTTTGTTATATTTTACTATGCGTTGGAAGCTTTCAAAACAACACACTCGTCGGGACGTACCAAAACGCCACCGTAAGTGTTAAGCCCTTTCACAGCATCCATAAATCTGTTTTCGGGACAATAAGCCTGAACCTCATCTATACCGTTGCAATAAGCATAGGCTTTTGTTGTTTTTAAAATCACATGGTCAGCCTCTCCGTCATTGTAAAGACTGTTTGTCATTTTAACCTTTGCACCTCTGTACATTCCCACAAGTCCGTTTTCAAGCTGTAGATTATTGTCAGTTTTAATTTCCACAATTTTCTGTTCGAAAAGATCATATAACCACGGCGAAAGATAGAGGCAAAGGCTATCTTTTGAAGAAACACCTTTCTCCCAAAGAGCAACAAACATTTTGTCTATTGCTGTTTTTGCAGCTTCAGGCGTTGTAATAACCGTTGTATCTATAATATTTGACGCATTTTCGGAAATATCCTTTGCAATAAATACGTCCTCTCTTTCTGCCAAAGCTCTTGTAGCTTCGTTAGCCAACGATTGCATAAGACCGTCAACGGACTGTGCCTTATCAATATCGTCTACGCCGTAATTGAAATAATCGTACTGGTTAATATCGAGATATTTACTTGTACCGGTAACACCGTCCGCTACCTCAATATCTTGTCCGGGAACATAAGATTTTATGGTAGGTCTTTCAAGACCAAGGATTTTAACTTTCTTTCCTCTTCCTGCTTCTCCCTCATATTTGAAATCACAGTCATTTTTGAAAACCGTTAATTTCGGAAGTTGTGTTTGAATGTAGTTTGACCATATAATTGGTTTAAAATTTGCTATTGACATAATAATTTTCTCCTTTTTTCTTTTAAATTTTTATTTTACCATTTCAACATTGATTTTAACACAGCGTTCATTACTTTTGGATTTGAAAGCTGTTTTTGCGTTAATTTATCCGCTTCAGCAGATGTGTAAAATTCTTTGCTTTCTTCACTTTCGGAATTTATGCTACCCATAGATGCCGGCTTTGTTGCCCCTCTTTCTTTTCTTTCCGATATTATTTTATAGGCAGTTGCCGGCGAAATACGAGCACATACAAGTCTGTGAAATTCCGTTGGAAGTTCGTCTATAGACGTGCATTTTGTATCGGGATATTCTTCCTTGATTTTTCCCAAAATCATATCCTTAATTTTGGCAAGAGCAAGCTTTTTGTAGCTGTCTCTTTCTTTCACAAGTTCTGCTATATCCTTTTTTGTAAAGCTTGGATTTTCATAATCCAACACTTCACCGTTAAAATCAGTTTTCAAAAGCTCGTTAAGGCGTTTATTTTCTTCCGCCAACTCACTTGCATACTGTTTTAAAGCTTCAAGCTGTCTGTAAAGCTCATAATTTTGTTCTTGATTTAAATTGTGGTTTTCGGGTAATGTTTTGTTTGACATAATTTTTCTCCTTTTTAGTTTTTTCTTAATTTTCTTCTTTTTCGATTTCAACTGTTTTTACAGTTTGATAAGCTTCTTTTTCAAAAGAATCGCAATTCCTGTTGCGACAAACATATATGCGTATATGTCGTTCTTTATTTTCACTCACCTCCTCTCGTATAAACTTTTTCACTGCGGTTTCCATACCGCATATTGGGCATTTTCTCACCTTTTCCCCTCCTCTTTTTTGTTTTCCGCCTTTTTAACCATACTTCTTTGACGATTTTTTATAATATTTTCGAATTTTCCTTTTGGGGTTGTACTTCCCTCGTCAAGTGCGGAAACAAATTCTTCAAAGGTAATATAATTTTTCAAAAGAGCGCTTTCCAATGATTGCTCCCTTGCATATTTTGAAAAGGGATTTACAGGTGAAATATCCACCTTTATATTAAACCGCATTTTTCTTAAAAGATGTTGCGGTACAATATAGCTCATTTTTACACCGTCTTTTTCATATTCCAACCTCATACCGTCGGGGTGATAACATATCCACATATCAAGCCAAACATTGGCTATATCTTCAATAAGTCTCTGAAATGCAGTACTGTTTTCTCCCAAAGGAATAACCGCTTCTTCTTGAGCTGCCACAATGGCACAACCACTTATTTTTTCAGGTTCAATTTGTCCCAATGTAACATTTGATGCACCATGAAGCTGTTGGGTAACACTTATTATTTCGTCTTGAAGCTGTTTTGCTTCTCCGCTCATAGGTGACGGTGAAACATATCCGAAAACATCGGAAATATTTTCAACTGCAGGTCCGCTAACCTTTATGGCAGTTCCTATTTTTGTAATGCTTTCGGGATTTTCTATGTAATCGGAATTAAATACCGGCTTTGCATATCCCGTCATTTTATTGTTAATTTCACGACGTACCAAAAGTGCATTGGTGCTTATTTGGTTTGGAATCATTTCATAAACCTCACCTATTCCTCGTGAACTGTTATGCTTTTTCTGCCATATCATGGAAACTATGGGATACAATTTCATATTATCTATTCTTGTATCTTTTGCATATATGAGATGTCTTGTTGCTTTAATAAAATGCACACAACCGTCTTTTTTATATATGTATAAAAGTGATGTACAAAGCTCATCTTTAACGCCTTTGTAATTTTCCTCATACAATTCTTCATCGTCCGGTGTAATTAAAGCAATGTCACTGCTTGAAAAACCGTTTTCAAAGGCTTCTTTTTTCACATCATCAATATTTTTTCTTTCAAAAACAATTATATATTTTTGCTTTTGAATATCACTTTCCTTTTCATCGGAAAAATAGATATTTTCTTTATTTATAATTTGCGGTTCCATATTTTCATTGTAAAAAAATATGTAACTGTCACCTGTTATACAGCTGTTTTTCACACATTGCCACAAAGTGAAATCCATTTTGCCTTGCTCCCATTTTCTCTTTGCAAAGCCATTGAAATTTTCGCAAATTTCCATATATATTTCATTGCTGATATTATCGGAATTTTCCGCTGGCGAATAGTGTATACTCATATTGTTTTTGGCAACAATATTAACTTTATAATCAACTGTCGGACGGATAAAATTATACTTCGGAAGTCTTTCTCCCGCTTTTTCTATCCCATACCATTGATCTCCCTCATAAAAACGAAAACAGGTTTTCGCTTTTTCAGCCAAATCGGAAAATAAATGTTCATCTTTTATTTTTTCATATTTTTCCCATATATCATTTACTGTTATTTCACTCATTTTTTACTCCTTTCTCAAAAATTTAGTACCGTCATACCTCTGTATTTGATTCAATATTTCAAAATTTCTTTTATCCTCCGAGGAAATCTCTTTTTCAATTTTTTTCTTTTTGGGTTCATCTTTAATCTTTTTGCTTTTGATGTCTTTTAAAAGAGTTAAAACCACTGCAATTCCCAAAAAAATATTTGAAAATATCAGTAAAATTCCAATCATATAATCCTCACCTCCTCTCCGACACTTTTGCCGTTTTTCTTTTCCTCTCCCAACTTAAAAGGATCAGGAAAGTTATTTTTTTCTTCAAAAACAAAATGATTATTTTGGTTTTCTTTCACATAAAAACCGATTGCAAGTGCCATAACAAGGTCGTCGTGAGCGCCGGCTTTAGCTTCTGCTCTGCCTTGAGAATTTCTTACAAAACAAAGCATTTCAAGCAATGTTTCTTCGTCGTTTATGAGCTCAATTTCTTCTCTTGAAATTCTAACCAAATTGGCAATTATAAGTGGTCTGGTTCTTGACGTTGTACGAAAACCGTAGCTTTTTGAACTTTTTTTACCGAAATCATCTTCCTTTTCCCTAACATATTGCCGTTTATATTTCAATCTCATAAGCTCTCTTATGGGATAAGAAGAAAAGTTGCATTCAATGGCTATCAATGCTTCGTTGTAATACATTCCCAAGCAATACATCTGCTTTGCATATAAATCTTCATCAAACTTATTTTTCAAAACCGCAACCTGCTCTCCCGTTTCACAATCTATAACTTGTGCGGTGAAAAAATCCGCTCCCTCGGAAGCCGTATCTCCGCCTATAACATAGCGGTGTGACTTTTTCGGTTCAAGATATATTTTAATATATCCGTTTTCATCGTTAAAAAAAGTCATATTTTCCATTTTTGTATTTTTTGTTTCTTCATAAAGAAAATATCCTTTTTTAATAGGCTTTTTGCACTCCGAAATTCTTTTTTGTATTTTCGAAGCACAAAATACCGTTTCACCAAAAACACCCCAAACTCCCAAACAGTAAACAGAATAGTAATACGGATCCGTAATTTTGTAGCTTTCCAAAAGCTTCACGTAATCCTCGTCGAGAAATTTGTTGTCTTTATACGTTGTATGAAAAATTTTAATTTCTTTATTTTTTTCATTATCAAAAAACTTCTTTTTAAGCCAATGATTAACATCAATAGGGTTAAAAGAAACAACAATTTGCTTTTTAACGCCTTTCCCTCTCAATCTTACATCAAGTTGGTTAAAGTCCCCCTCACTTACAATTTCGCTGGCTTCTTCAACCCAAATATCTGTAAGTTCACCGGAAGAAAATGTTATTGATTTCAACTTTTCAGCATCATCAAGCCCCTTAAAAACAACCTCATTTCCGTTAAGAAGGCACTTAATCTTAACTTCACCTTCAAAGCATTTAAAATATTTTTGCAAATTCCACTTTGATATAACTTGCTTTAAAAGTACATAAGTGCTTACTTTATTGGTATTTGCATAAGCTCTTACAACAAGAATGTTACACATTTTTTCTTCCAAAAGCTTCATAACGTATCTTTGAGCAATAAAGTAAGATTTTCCGCTTCCGGCACCGCCGTAGAACACCAAATATCTACTTTTGTCGTAAAGTGCTTTCAAATACACATCATTAAAAGCTTTTTTTGGTATTTCCACGGTAAGGTTGTTTTTCTCATTCATCGCTTACCACGACCTTTACAACTCCACCGAATGCACTGTCCGTAATTTGCGGAGTTTTCTGCCCCAAAGTGTCACGAACAAGTTCAAATGCTTTTGTATCACCGTTTAAAGCTTTCGTAAGCTGTACAAGTGCCATAGCTTCATAAACGTTAAGCTCGTTTTTTTGCTTTTTCATATAGCAACCCAAGCTGTCTTTAAATTCGTCCGATACTTTTTTCGAAAGCATACATTCAAAAATCTGTCTGAAACTTTTTGCTGTTTTTGTATCCTTTTTTTCTTCGTTGTTCATCTTCGCTTCCCTCCTCTCTTTGCTTTCTGACTTAATTATAAAATCTTTTTGCCTTTTATGCACACGAAAAAAACGCAAAAAAAATAAAAAGCCCGATATTATCGGACTTTTTTCCTCAAACTTTTTTATTTTATTTTTTAACAAATATAGTTTTGCACAATTTAATATACTTTTATCCTCAAACGTCAAACTACATTTTTTTGCATACCTCGTTTACAAGCTCTTTTCCCGAAAAATAATCATCAATATTGCTTAACGTGGTTTTTGCAATATTCTGCAAGGCTTCCTCCGTTAAGAAAGCTTGATGTGACGTTATAACCACGTTCGGCAAAGAAAGAAGTCTTGCCAAAACATCATCTTGAATAATTTCACCGGAAAAATCTTCAAAAAAGAATTCCGATTCCTCTTCGTAAACATCGAGACACGCACCTTTAATCTTCATGGACTTAAGCCCATCAAGCAAATCTTCCGCCTTAATAAGTGCACCTCTTGAAGTGTTTATCAAAACCACACCATCTTTCATTATATCAATTTTTTCCTTGCGTATAATATGGTGAGTTTCCTTTGTGAGGGGACAATGAAGCGAAATAATATCACTTCTTTTAAAAAGCTCATCGATTTCAGCGTATTCAACGTCTAAATTTTTATCGGGATATGGGTCATAAGCAATGATTTTTGTTCCAAAACCTTTCATTATGTCAATAAAAACCTTACCTATTTTTCCCGTTCCAACAACGCCCACGGTTTTTCCGTGTAAATCAAAACCTGTAAGACCGTTAATGCTGAAATTGTAATCTCTTGTTCTAAAATGTGCCCTGTGAATTTTTCTAACCAATGTAAGAAGTAAGCCTGTTGCAAATTCCGCAACCGCATAAGGCGAATATGCAGGCACTCTCACAACAGTTATTTTATTATTGGCATAATCCAAATCCACATTATTAAAACCGGCACATCTTAAAGCCACAAGCTTAATACCCAACATTGTAAAAATGTCTATAACTTCCTTATTTACACTGTCATTCACAAAACAAACAACACCGTCACAGCCTTTTGCCAAATATGCAGTGTCACCGTTTAATTTTGTTTCAAAATATTTAATTTCTGCATTATATTCATCTTTCAACTTCTCAAACCATACTTTATCGTAAGGCTTTGTATCAAAAAAAGCTAATTTTCTCATAAACACACCTCATTCATTTTCTATTATTTATTTTCTTTTTTAAAAATTTTTATAC
>CAYPIJ010000021.1:13660-17332 GCA_964410755.1 uncultured Oscillospiraceae bacterium
TTTTTATACAACAATATGAAAAAAACAAAAAAATCGGCTTCAAAACAATCCGAAGCCGATTTTTTCAATTAAAATATGCAAAAAATTACACAATATTAGTCTTTCAAATAATTTTTCAAAAGCTCTTCCAAGATATCGTCTCTCTCAAGACGACTGATTAAAGCTCTCGCATTATTATAACTTGTAATATAGGTAGGGTCTCCGGATATGATATAACCAACCATCTGACTGATAGGGTTATAACCTTTTTCTTTCAATGATTCATAAACATCAAAAATAATTCTACGAATTTTTTCTTCATTCTTTTCCGGAATGCTCACAAAACGGGTTCCTTCCATATAAATGCCACCTTTCCTATCATTTAACTATATCATAACACAAATTTTAAAAAATTTCAAGTCTTTTTATGAATTTTTTTTAATTGTAACACATTTTTAACATTTACATATATTGATGTTGAAAGGGAAAACAAAAGTTTTAGCCCTAAATTAAAAAAAGGAGATAACTTTTATGCAATTTTTCAAATGTTTAAAAGATGATACTATTTTGTGGTTCATTATTCTTTTCGTCCTTTTGTTCGTTTGCGGAGGATGCAACAACACAAAACGCAACGATAATTGCGGTTGTTCCGACAACACGCTTTTCGGAAACGGCTGCGGATGCGGTGACTAAAACATAAGAAATTTTTTGGGAGGTATAAAAATGAACGGTTTATTTAACAATAACAATTGCTGCAACGATTGCGGTTGCAATTATGATCCTTGCTGCCAAAACAACGGCGGTAATACTTGGATAACAATTCTCGTTGTTATCATTGCCATCATTCTTTTATGGGGCAACGACTAATTAAATTTCATACGAAAAAAGGCTGTGCAAAAGTGCACAGCCTTTTTAATTACTCTTTAACAACAAGTGTTCCAATGTTTTCACCGCATACGGCTTTAACAATATTTTCGGGGTTATCAAGACCGAAAACGTGAATAGGAATACTGTTATCCATACAAAGTGATGTGGCGGTTGAATCCATTACACCCAAACCTTTGTTAAGAACATCGATATATGTAATTCTGTCGAATTTTTTAGCATTCGGGTTAATATTCGGGTCACTGTCATAAACACCGTCAACTTTTTTAGCCAAAAGTATAACATCAGCATCAATTTCAGCAGATCTCAAAGCAGCAGCCGTATCTGTTGAAAAATACGGGTTACCTGTTCCGCAACCGAAAATTACAACTCTGCCCTTTTCCAAATGTCTTTCTGCTCTTCCTCTAACATAAGGCTCGGCAATTTGTTTCATTTCAATTCCCGTTTGAACTCTCGGTTGAAGTCCCAACGCTTCCAAACAGTCCGCAACAGCAAGAGAATTAATGGTGGTTGCAAGCATTCCCATGTGGTCCGCTCTTGTTCTGTCCATTTTTTCGCCTTCTCTACCTCTCCAGAAATTACCTCCGCCAACAACAACGGCAACTTGAACTCCCATACTTACACAAACTTTAATTTGCTTACATATAGAATTAATAACATCGAAATTAAGTCCAAAACCGTTTTTGCCCGCCAAAGCTTCTCCGCTTACTTTTAAAAGTACTCTTTTATATTTTGGTGTCATCATATCCTCACTTTCAGCCCTTTTTTAGGGCAAGCTTATTTTAAAAAAGTACACCGAAAGTGGTTTTCGGTGTACTATTTAATTCTTTAAAATTCAATTATTTAGCCATGCTTGCTACTTCTTCAGCGAAATTATCTTCTTTCTTTTCCAAGCCTTCACCTTTTTCAAATCTTGTGAAAGCAACAACTTTAAGACCTTTTGCAGCAAGGTACTTTTCAACAGTTGTATCGGAATCTTTAACGAATTCCTGCTGATTTAAGCAATTCAAAGTATAGAATTTTGAAATTCTTCCCATAACCATTTTTTCAATGATATTTTCGGGTTTGTTTGCACTCTTAGGATCGTTTTTGATCTGAGCGATAAGAATTTCTTTTTCTTTGTCGATGTCTTCCTGAGGAACACATTCTTTATCCAAATATCTTGGATTAATAGCTGCAATCTGCATAGCTGCATCTTTAGCTGCATCGTGTTTTTCGTCTGTATCAAGAGCATTATCTGCCTGAACGAGAGCACCGATTCTTCCGCCACCGTGAATGTAGCTTACTACGTTTCCTTCATATCTTACAAATCTTCTGATTGTCATATTTTCGCCGATTTTGAGGATTTTCTCTCTCAAAACTTCTTCAACAGTCAAATCACCGTTTGCAATTGTCATTTTCAAAAGTGCATCAACGTCTGCAGGATTGTTATCTGCAACAGTTTTTGCAACGTCAGCAACAAATGCCTGGAATTCTGCGTTTTTACCAACAAAGTCTGTTTCGGAGTTAACTTCAACCAAAACGCCTACATTTTCACCGATATAGTCTGCAACAATACCTTCAGCGGCAATTCTGCCTGCTTTCTTTTCAGCTGCAGCCAAACCTTTTTCTCTCAAAAAGTCAATAGCTTTGTCAAAATCACCGTTTGTTTCTGTAAGGGCTTTTTTACAATCCATCATACCGCAACCGGTTGTTTCTCTTAAATCTCTTACCATAGATGCTGAAATATTCATAATTCATACTCTCCTTATTTTGATGTTTTTTCACACGAAAAAAGCGGAAAGAATAAAAATACCGCTTTTTTCTTTTATTTTTTTTAATTATTCTTCTGTAGCTTCTTCTGCATCGTCAGCTTCGTTTTCCATAGCACCTGCAGCGCCTTCTCTGCCTTCGATAACAGCATTTGCTATTGTTTCAACGATAAGTTTAACAGCTTTGATAGCGTCATCGTTACCGGGGATAACATAGTCAACTTCATCGGGATCACAGTTTGTATCAACGATAGCTACAACGGGGATACCGAGTTTTTTAGCTTCCAAAATAGCGTTTCTTTCTTTTCTTGGGTCAACAACAAACATAACGCTTGGAAGTTTTTTCATCGTTTTGATACCGCCAAGATATTTTTCAAGTTTTTCTCTTTCGAGTTTCAATTTAACAACTTCTTTTTTGGGGAGAAGTTCGAATGTACCGTCTTCTTCCATCTGGTTAAGCTGATAAAGTCTGTCAATTCTTTTTCTGATTGTTTTGAAGTTTGTAAGCATACCGCCGAGCCATCTTGCATTTACATAGTACATGCCGATTCTTTCAGCTTCTTCTTTAATTGTGTCGGTAGCCTGTTTTTTTGTACCTACAAAAAGGATTTCTCCGCCTTCTTGTGCAATATCTCTTACAAAATAGTAAGCTTCTTCAACTTTTTTCAAAGTTTTCTGAAGATCGATAATGTAGATACCGTTTCTCTGTGTGAAGATGTATTCGCCCATTTTAGGATTCCATCTTCTTGTCTGATGTCCGAAGTGAACACCTGCTTCAAGCATTTGTTTCATTGAAATTACGTTACTCATAATATTTTTCCTTTCCGGTTTAAAACCTCTGTACACCTCTATATTTTTGACGAGCAAAAGCATGAAAAAATTTACTTTTACCACCGTGCCAAACTGGGCATACATGCGTATTCTTAAAGATTATAGCATATTTCTTTTCAAAAATCAAGTGTTTTTTCAAAATTTTTTTAACTTTTTTCGATTTTTTTGTAAAAATGTTGACAAATATGGGTTTATGTGGTAAAATTCGTCTTATATGATTATAAAT
>CAYPIJ010000022.1:0-17249 GCA_964410755.1 uncultured Oscillospiraceae bacterium
GAAGCAATTTTAGGGGTAAAATTAAAGGGAATGATTTTTAAAAAATATTTAAAGGAGAAATAAAATGGACAAAATATTTACAGTCAATAATATTTTGGACATACTTTTAAGAAGACTTTGGTTAATTGTTATCTTGGTATGTCTGGGGGGCGGAGTTGCATTCACATATTCGGAATACATAATTCCCAAAAAATACACGGCATCCGTTACCATGTATGTTTACAATCAATCTCAACAACAACAGCAACAAACGGTGAGTGATATTGCTCTTTCGGAAAAACTTGTGGATACCTATATGGTTATTTTAAAAAGTAATCACGTATTGGATAAAGTTTCCGACAGAATAAACGAGCAAAGCGTAAATTACACCGCAACGGCTCTTTATAAAATGATAACCGTTGAAACAGTAGAAGAAACAGAAGTTTTCAGAGTTTCCGTTTCGTCCTACAGCAAAGAACATTCAAAAATCATAGCCGATGCAATTTCACAAATTGCACCCGATGAAATTATTAGAGTTGTAAAAGCAGGTGCCGTTGAAATTGTCGATGCGGCAGAGCTTCCTACAACCTACAGCTCTCCCAATATTTCCAGAAACACAATTATCGGAATAGTTTTGGGCTTTGTGTTTGCTTGTGCCTTTTCACTTATTTTGGAGCTTATGAATACTTCCGTAAAATCAAGAGACGATCTTATGGATATGCATAAATACCCTGTTTTGGCTGTTATTCCAAATTTGGACGGCAGAGCTAAAAACACGAAAAACCATTACGGCTATTCCTATGGAAATGTTCCCACAAAATCTATGAAGGAGGCAGACAATAATGGCAAAAAATAGAGACAATAAACCTATTAATGAAGAAAATGACGGTAAAAAAGGATTTTTCAAGAGAATATTCGGAAAAGGCGTTTACGACTATTCCGAAAAAACAGATGTTGCTGGTAAATCAAAAAGAACAGTAAGACTTATTGGCGACCAAAGTAATTTTGCTATGAGAGAGGCTTACAAAACAGGAAGAACAAACATTGTTTTTGCACTACCGGAAGAAGAAAGCAGTATTATTCTTATAACAAGCTCATGGCCAATGGAAGGAAAAACAACAAACTGTGCAAACCTTGCCGTTGCATTTGCTCAAACAGGTTCGAAAACACTTCTTTTGGATTGCGATTTGAGAAAGCCAAGAATACACAAGATTTTTAAGCTTAACACAAAGCTTGGACTTACAAATGTTCTCAGAAATTTTTGTACAATAGATGAGGCAATCGTTCAAACTCAATACAGCAATTTGGACGTTTTACCAAGCGGACATATACCTCCGAATCCGGGTGAGCTTTTGGGTTCGGAAGAAATGAGAGATTTGCTTAACGAGCTTAAGAAAAAATACAGATATATTATAATCGATACACCACCTGTTAATATGGTTTCGGATTCAATTATCCTTTCACCTGTTGTTTCGGGTACAATTCTTGTTGTACGTCAGGGTGTTACAGACCATAAATCCGTTTCGGAATCACTTGAAAAAATTAATTTTACAGGTTCCAAAATGTTGGGATTTATTTTGAACGATACCGACGACCCACAAGGAAATTACTATGCGGGAAATAAAAAAGGATATAATTCAAAAGGCTATTACAAGGGATATTACAGTTACGGCTATTCCGACAAAACACCTTACGGCAGCAGATAATATCTCCAAAAAATGCGGAGGTAAAACTTTATGAGCTATATAGATTTTCATTCACATATACTTCCGGGAATTGATGACGGAGCAAAAAACGTTGAAATGGCGCTTGCAATGGCAAAGGAATGCCAAAAGCAAAATATCGGCACAATTTTTTGCACACCACATTACTATCACAGTTCTCGAAATTCGGTTGACGACTTTTTAAAGGCACGTCAGGAAAGCTATGTTCTTTTAAAAAAAGAACTTGAAAAAAACAATATTGATATAGACCTTAAGCTTGGAGCGGAGGTTAATTTCAATTGCGATTTAAGTGAAGTTACGGGAATTGAAAAGCTTGCTTATGAGGGAACAGATTATATTTTGATTGAGATGCCTTACGGAACGTGGCAGGAGAGTATGTTTGATTATTTGTACAAAATCGGTGCGAAAAAAAATCTAACTCCCATAATTGCACATGCGGAAAGGTATTGCCAAGACGGAAAAATCTTTAAAAAGCTTGAAGAACTTGACGTTTTCTTTCAAATAAACGCTTCTTCTTTTTTGGAAAACGGAAATGAAAAAAAGCACGCCGTTAAGCTTTTGAAAGATAATAAAATTCACCTTATAGGTACAGATATGCACAATCTTACTTCAAGAAAACCCGAGCTTGAAAAGGGATTTTCTTACATAAAGAAAAAAACTTCTCCGGCTTATGTGAAATATTTGAAAGAAAACGGAATAAGAGTTTTAAACAACGAGGAACTTGAAAAAAACGACGGTTCATACAGTTACAATTATTTTTCTTTTCCGTTTTTGAAAAGATTTTTTAAATAGAAAAATTTTGAAAGGAAAATAAAATTATGAAATTAAAAGACGGTTTTATACTTAAAAACGTTGCCGAAAATTACATTGTTGTTCCCGTTGAAGGTGAACTTGTTGACTTGAATGCAATGATTACAACAACGGAAACAGGAGCACTTTTATGGAAATTGCTTGAAAACGGTGCCGACAGAGAAGAACTTTATAAAGCGATAACAGATGAATATGATGTTGATGTTGAAACGGCAAAAAGAGATGTTGAGGACTTTATAAATCAGCTTTTCGAAAACAAAATGCTTGAAGAATAAGGGATTTTTTTAATATGAATTACGAAAAAAAACTTACGGATATGTCCCTTTTGGGACCATTTATCGAAAGTCAAATCCAAGAGGGCAAAAAAGTAAAGTTGACGGTTACGGGAGACAGTATGTATCCGCTTTTTAAAAGTAGGGTAGATACTGTCGTTTTGGATAAGGCGGTAAAACCGAAGAAATATGATATTGTTTTTTACAAACGTGAAAACGGACGCTACATTCTTCACAGAGTGTTGAAAGAAAAAGATGGGATTTGTACAATTGCGGGAGATAACGAAGTGAAAAAAGAATATCCCGTAAAAGAAGAACAGATTATAGCTAAAGTTTGCGAATTTACAAGAAAAGAAAAAACACATTCGTCAAATGAGCTTATTTATAAGATTTATGCATTTGTATGGGTCAATTTTTTCCCTGTTCGTCCTTTTCTTTTAAGTGTTCTCTTAAAGTTTTACAAACTTTTTTTAAAAGTGAAAAAGGAGGGATAAGAAATTGTGAAAACTCCGAATAAAAGAGTGCTTTTGTGGTTACATAAAAATACAAAAGCGATATATTTGAAAATAGTTGTACTTACGATCTTGGGAATTTTCATTTCCGCACTTAGTGTAAGATTTGCGTTGCAATCGAAAATTGTTCTCGATTTGGCAACGGAAGGAGAGCTTTCCACTGATTTTTTTGTCAGTATAGCAAGACTTATTTTCCTGGTGGTATTTCAACTCGGTTTGCAGTCCTTTTTCACGGTTGTAAACGTTGAAACCACTTGTAAATACAATATGACTATGAAAGAAAGAGTGTTCAACACCTTACTTTTTAAAGATTGGGAGGACGTTACTTCCTATCATACAGGGGAGCTTATGAACAGAATTAACAACGACACCAATGTTGTTGTAAGCGGAGTTATGAACATAATTCCAAATTTTGTTGCACTTTTTACAAGAATAATTTTTGTTTTCATTGCACTTTACAGCCTTGATACCACACTTACCTATGTAAGTTTTGTGGTTGGACCGCTTGTTTTGATACTTACAAGGTTGTATTCGAGAAAAATGAAATCCCTTCATAAAAAATGTATGGAAACAGATGGAAAAACACGTTCTTTTATGCTTGAAGCCTTGCAAAATATTCTTGTTATAAAAACATATCGCAAGCATAAGGCTGTTACGTTGAAATCGAGAGATTATCAAAAAGAAAATTTTCGTTTTAATATGAAAAAAAATTATATAAGTATTGCTATGAATGTGTTGTTCTATTTAGGACTCACGGCAGGCTATTATTTGGCTTTTTCATATTGTGCATATAAGGTAGCCAAAGGTATTATGACTGTGGGTACACTTACTGCGGTGGTTCAGCTTATTGGGCAAATTCAAACGCCTTTTAAAGAAATTGCCTCTTGCATACCGCAATATTTTTCTGCAATGGCATCTGCGGAAAGAATACTTGAGCTTTATGACATAAAAAAAGAAAATTATTTGAATGTAACCAAACGTGAATACGGTAAAGACGAAAATATACTTTTGGAAATAAAAAATATGGATTTTTCTTACAATAATGGCGAGAAAATTTTCGAGGGTGCGGATTTTTCCATGAAAAACGGTGAAATTGTGACAATCGGAGGAATATCCGGTATAGGAAAATCCACTTTGCTTAAAATTATTATGGGAATTTTAACACCGCAAAATGGAAGTGTCGAGATTAATATAAAAGCTAAAAATAACGCTTTTTCTTCCTATGTTCCTCAAGGAAATATGATTTTGTCGGGAAGTATAAAGGAAAACATAGCCTTTTATAAAGAGATTGACGAAGAACAAATTAAAGAAGCTTCAAAAGTAGCAGAAATTTACGATTTTATTTCACAATTGCCGAACGGTTTTGATACGGTTTTGGGTGAAAACGGTTTGGGGCTTTCAGAAGGACAAATTCAAAGAATTGCCATTGCTCGTGCTGTGTATTTCGATGCACCGCTTTTGATTTTGGACGAAGCAACATCGGCTTTGGATGAAAAAACCGAGCTTAAGGTTTTGGAAAATATAAAAGCTTGTGAAAAATCTTGCATTATAATTTCCCATAAAAAAGCATCATTTGAAATATGCGACAAAGTGATAAAAATTGAAAATAAAAAAATTTTAACGGAGTAGAACGTTGTTTCTTCTCCGTTATTTAATTAAATGAAAAAACGTTGCCTTTTTGTAAAGCAACGTTTTTATGTAATTTCTTATTTATCTGCTCCCAAATCCGCAGGTCTCGGTGTGTTTTTGTTAAAGTGATAAATAATAGCGTCAACGCTTCTTTTTGATGCAAGACCGTCACCATAAGGATTAACGGCTTTAGCCATACTGTCGTAAGCTTCTTTGTCTGTAAGGAGAGTTTTTGCCATAAGGTATATATCATCTTCGATTACACCTGCCAATTTTACTGTTCCGGCTGTTACAGCTTCCGGTCTTTCAGTTTCGTGTCTTAATACCAAAACGGGTTTTCCCAAAGAGGGAGCTTCTTCCTGAAGTCCGCCCGAATCTGTCATAACCATATAGGATCTGTCCATAAGATTATGAAGTTCGCAAACATCGATAGGGTCAATAAGGTGAACGTTTTCCATATCGCTTAAAGTTCCGAATGCAACTTCTCTTACTGCCGGGTTAAGATGAACAGGGTAAACAATTTGAACATCGTCCTTAAATTTTGTTGCAATTTTCTTTAAAGCATTGCATATATTTTGAAGGGGCTCGCCTAAATTTTCACGTCTATGTGCCGTAACAACAATAACTTTCTTTGAAAAATCAAGATTTTTTAAAGTTTCGTTGTTAAACTCGTAATCATCTCTTACAGTTGTTTTCAAAGCATCTATAACTGTGTTTCCCGTTATGAAGATGTTTTCTTCATTTACGCCTTCTTTCAAAAGGTTTTTCTTGTTTTGAATTGTGGGAGAAAAGTGAAGAACGGCAATTTGTCCGGTGAGTTTTCTGTTCATTTCTTCCGGGAACGGTGAATAAATGTCGTAAGTACGTAAGCCTGCTTCAATGTGTCCTACCGTTACTTGGTTGTAGAATGCTGCCAAAGCACCTGCAAATGTGGTTGTTGTGTCACCGTGTACAAGTACAATGTCGGGCTTTTCTTTTTCGATAACTTCATACAATCCGATTAACACATTTGAAGTAATGTCAACAAGAGTTTGCCTGTTTTTCATTATGTTTAAGTCGTAATCGGGTTTAATATCGAAAATTTCCAAAACCTGGTCAAGCATCTGTCTGTGTTGTGCCGTAACGGCAACGATTGACTGAATTTCTTCTCTTTTTTCAAGTTCTTTTACAAGGGGAGCCATTTTAATTGCCTCCGGTCTTGTACCGAAAACTGTTATAACTTTGATTTTTTTCATAATTTTCTCAAAGCTCCTTCATTAATTTTCATTATTTTCTTTGTTGTTTTCTTCTTTTAATTTATCCATAAAAATTTTTTCACAGTTTTTATTGTTTACATAATATTTAACCGCAAAACAATATATAACGGATACAATAAGCATAATAACGGCTCTTTTGTATCCTTCGGTTGCCAAAACAATTGCCGTAAGTGACAAAAGACCTGTTATACTGCAAAGTATTCCCACAGCTTGTCTTTGTGAAAAACCGGCATCCACCAATTTATGGTGAAGATGGGATCTGTCAGGTGCCATTATGGGCTTTCCTTTTGAAATACGTCTTAAAATTGCAAAGCTTGTATCGAAAATTGGAAGTCCCAAAACGATAAAGGGAATTAAAAAGCTTATAGCGGCAAAGCTTTTGAAAAATCCGCTTACGGAAAAGCATGCAAGCATATATCCCAAAAACAACGCTCCCGTATCGCCCATAAAGATTTTTGCCGGATTTACGTTGAAAGGCAAAAATCCCATTGTTGCACCTGCGATAGCCGCCAACGGAATAAGCATTTCATATCTGCCTGCCGAAAGCGAAACTATCATAAGGCTTGCTGCGGAAATTGAAGCTATTCCGCCTGCCAAACCGTCAAGACCGTCTATAAGATTTAATGCGTTTGTAAGTCCGATTATCCATATTATTGTAATGGGGACGGAAAGCACACCCAACATCATAACGGTTCCTTTAGAAAATATGTTGACATTTGTTATAAAGTCAATTCTAAGTCCCATAATTACCGGAATTATTGCGGCAAGTAACTGGAAAATAAGCTTTACCGATGCTTTCAGTGCATATTTGTCATCTATGATTCCCACAACAACAAGTATGGTTCCGCCTATTAAAATTCCTATGTCTTTAAATTCGATTGTAGGGGTAAAGCACAAATAGCTTACCAAAAAACCGAAATATATCGATAAGCCTCCCATTCTGGGGATAGGGACGGTGTGCATTCTTCTGTTATCACGAGGAACGTCTACCGCTCCGTATTTGAAAGCAAAAATTCTTACAATCGGAACGGAAACAAAAGAAAGCAAAAAACCAACCGCCATACTGAGAAGCATTAAAATTCTGTTATCCATTAAAATTTCCTCTCAAAATATTACCAAATCCCACAAAATTACGCTTCCGATTCAAGTGCGTCAAAAAGCCAAAATTCAGCAATGTCAAGTGCTTTGAACATACCTTCTCTTTCAACTTTTTTAATTATTTTTTCCTTTGCACCGCCTGTATTGGTTTGCAAAGAAACGGTAACTTTTGAAGTTATTTCAAATCCGTTTTCTTTTTCGGAATTAGTAATGTTCATCATTACAACATAGCTGTCTTCCGGATTTCCGTAATAAATTATATTGCCTTTTCTGGCAAGAAGCTTACCTTTATAGGTAAGACCTTTGTTTTCAGCCATATAAAGTGCTCCTTTCTTTTCTTCTTATCTGAATATACACTGGTCTCTTCCGGGACCTACCCCGATTATGGAGATTTTTGTTCCCAAAACTTCTTCGATTTTTAAAATGTAATTTTTTGCATTTTCGGGCAATTCGTCAAAGTTTCTTATATTGGAAATATCGCCTGTAAAGCCGGGGAGCGTTTCATAAATGGGTTCGCAACCTTCAAGCTCTTCGATTGATGCCGGGAAGTCGTTTATTATTTTGCCGTCTTTTTTGTATGCAACGCAAATTTTAAGTTCGTCCAAATCCGCAAGAGTGTCAAGTTTGTTTACAGCAATTTCAGTAAGAGAATTTACACGAACGGAAAGCTTCATTATAACAGCGTCGAACCAACCGCATCTTCTGGGTCTGCCTGTAACTGTACCGAATTCAAAGCCTTTTTCTCTTATTGTGTTGCCTGTTTTGTCAAAGAGTTCTGTTGGGAAAGGGCCTTTTCCGACTCTTGTTGTATATGCTTTACATACACCGATACAATCTGTTATCATTGTAGGACCGATTCCTGCACCGGTACAAAAACCACCTGCACCCGGGTGTGATGAGGTAACATAAGGATATGTACCCATATCAAGATCCAAAAGTGTAGCTTGTGCACCTTCGAAAAGAACTTTTTTTCCTGCTTTTATTGCATCGTAAACCAAAACTGTTGTATCGCAAACATATTTTTTGATTTTTTTCGCATATTCGCAATAATTATTGTAAATTTCGTCAAAATCCAAAGCTTCGCCGTCGTAAACTTTTGTTATGATTTTGTTTTTTAATTCAAGAACGCTTTTCAATTTTTTCTTGAAGATTTCTTCGTCCATAAGGTCGCAAATTCTTATTCCTATTCTTTCGGCTTTATCCATATAGCAAGGACCTATTCCGCTTTTTGTTGTTCCTATGCTTGCGTCACCTTTTGCTTTTTCCGACAATTCGTCTAAATATGTGTGATAAGGCATAATAACGTGAGCTCTTTTGTCAACTTTTAAATTGTCAACGCTTACTCCCTGTGAAGTAAATGTTTCCATTTCGGAAATAAGAACTTTAGGGTCTATAACAACACCGTTACCTATAACACAGATTGTGTCTTTGTTTAAAATTCCGGACGGAGTAAGTCTCAATTTGTAAGTAACACCGTCAACTTTAACTGTGTGACCTGCATTGTTTCCGCCTTGCGCTCTTACAACAACGTCGCTTTGGCAAGCGAAAACGTCGATTATTTTACCTTTTCCTTCGTCTCCCCATTGTGTTCCCACAACAACTTTTGTATTATACATATATATTTTTCCATTCCTTCCAAATTTATTCTTGTGGGGGACTGCAAAAGCAGTCCCGATTTTCACGAAAGCTTAAGAAATATTATTTGCTTTCTTTGTCTTCCAAGAATTTGTTCATTTTAGCTATGAGTTCGTCGCAGTCTGTTGCATGAACCATACAAGCTTCTTCGATTGTTTCGCCTGCCGCAGATGGGCAACCCAAACAGTGCATACCTATTTCAAAGAAAAAGGGTGCAAGTTCAACGTCTACTTTTAAAACGTCTGAAATGATCATATCTTTTGTTATTTTTTGCATGATATTTTCTCCTTTTACATAAAAAAATTACTGATACTTTATTATTATAGCACCAATTTTAAAAAAAATCAAGTCTATAACAAAAAAATATGGATATTTTTGTTTTTTTTCATCATTTTTTCAAATATGTTACAAATTTAATTTTTTTAATATTTTTCTTGACAACGCGGATAATTAATGTTATAATAGTGTTGTAACCATTAAGTTACGAATTTGTATATCTTGAAAATCCGGTGTCTTTTCGGCAGACGGAATTGCGATTTTTCCGGTGTGAACCTCGTCAGGACAGAGATGTAGCAGCGATAAGCATTTTGAAATCTGTGCATAATGTTCCGTCTGTCGAAAAGGAATCGGATTTTTTATAAAGATATATATTTTTTAAAAGCGGAAGAGGTTTTAAAAAGAAAATGTATCAGGCGTTATACAGAAAGTGGCGACCGAAAGTCTTTGAAGACGTTGTAGGGCAAAGTCACATAACGGCAACCTTGAAAAATCAATTATCGTCGGGCAAGCTTTCACATGCTTACCTTTTTTCGGGTACAAGAGGAACCGGAAAAACTTCAACGGCGAAAATTCTTGCAAGAGCAGTCAATTGCTTAAATCCCATAAATTTCAACCCATGTAACGAATGTGAGGCTTGTAAGGCTGCACTTTCGGGAAGTGCGGTGGATATTGTGGAAATGGATGCCGCTTCAAACAATAAGGTTGAAGATGCAAGAGCGATAATAGATGAGGTTGTGTATACACCGGCTTCAATGAAGAAAAAGGTTTACATTATTGATGAAGCACACATGCTTACGCAAAATGCTTTTAATGCGCTTTTGAAAACTCTTGAAGAACCACCCGAACACATTTTATTTATATTTGCAACCACAGAACCACATAAATTTCCGCCAACAATTCTTTCCAGATGTCAAAGATTTGACTTTAAACGCATTACTCCTTATGACATTGAAAAAAGAGTTGAATTTATTGTTAATCAAGAGGGCTACGAGATTACTCCCGAGGCATCAGGTCTTGTTGCACAAGTTGCAGACGGTGCTATGAGAGATGCACTCAGTATTCTTGACCAATGCTTGAGCAATGAAAAGAAAACGGTTGAGCTTGAAGATGTAATAAGTGTTACCGGTGTTTCGGATCCGAATTTTGTTTATGACTTTGTAAAAACCTTAATTAACGGTGATTTGGCAGAGTGCTTTTTGAAAATAAATTCAGCTTACGAAAACGGTAAAGACTTGGAAAAATTACCCGATGAGCTTGTAAACGCTTTTCGTAATCTTATGATTGCAAAAACAGTTGAAGATAAGGACAAGCTTGAAAAAATTCTTGCTGTCGGAAGTGTTGCTTCAAATTTTTATCATTCAACGGCACAGACTTTAAGCTTGGAAAAAATTCTTCGTTATATAGATATTCTTTCTTCAACGGCAAATTTAAATAAATATATGAATAACTCCAGACTTTCTTTGGAGGTTGCTGTAAGCGGGATTGCAAAAAGACCTGATATTACAGCACCGGAAGGGATTTTGGAAAGAGTTATGGAGCTTGAAACAAGAGTGAAAAATATTGAAAAAGGCTCTGCTTTTAAATTTGTTGAAAAAGAAACTCAGAAAATTGAAACCGTACAAACGGAAGAAGATTTTGCCAAGGAAGATGAAGAAGAATTTTCTTATGAAGAGGATAGGGGACTTTCGGAAGATTACGAAAGTGATTATCCCATTGTAACCGAAGAATATGTTGCTCCGAAAAAAGAAGAACCTGTTGTGTCTCCCGTTAAGGAAGAAAAAAACGGTGATATTGCGGAAATAAAACGCAATTGGGAAGAAGTGTTTTCTTTTTCCGCAACAAAAGCAATGCCCGGTTTTGAAAAAATAGTCGGGGAAGCAAGAAAAGAATTTTTGGAAAACAAGGTAGTAGTTTGGTTTTCAAACGAAATATTTTGCAATATTGCAACAGCAAACGGATTTTCCGATGTTATACATTCGGCTTACAAAACAGTTGCCAATCTTAACGTTTCGGTTCATTTTGTTGTTGAAAGCAAAAAAGAAAAAAAATCAGATAATTCAAATTATAACGATTTATTGAATAAATTATCGTCTCATGAAAGCGAAATAGACTTTTTTTGAGAATGAAAAACAAAAAAGAAAAAAAGAAAAAGGATGGTATTATAATTATGGCTAAAGGATTTAACAGAGGTGGCGGAATGCCCTCAAATATGGCACAGCTTATGAAACAAGCACAGAAAATGCAGGCAGATTTGGAAAAAACACAGGAAGATTTGTCTGTTAAAACTTACGACGCAACTTCAGGCGGAGGTGCTGTAAGCGTAACAATTTCCGGTGGCGGAAAAATTGAAAAACTTACTATTGACGAATCCGTTTTGGACGATGCGGAAATGGTTGCGGATCTTGTAATTGCCGCAGTTAACCAGGCAATTGAAGAAAAAGACAAAGAAAAAGAAGCAACATTGGGCGGAATTACCGGCAATCTCGGTAATTTTGGCGGACTTTTCTAATAACGAGGTAAAAAAATGAGTTATGTCGACCCTTTGGAATTGTTGACGGAACAATTTAATACGCTTCCCGGTATCGGTAAAAAAACAGCGTCAAGACTTGCTTATTTTGTTTTGACACAGCCTAAGGAATATGCAAACGAATTTGCTTCTTCTCTTGTTAAGGCAAAAGAAAAATCGGTTTATTGCAAAATATGTTGCAATCTTTCCGGTAGCGATACATGCAGTATTTGTTCCGATTTCAATCGTGACAAAAATATGATTATGGTTGTAAAAAGCCCAAAAGACGTTATTGCTCTTGAAAAATCCAGAGAATATAAAGGTGTCTATCACGTTCTTCACGGAGTTATTTCTCCCATGGACGGTATAGGCCCAAATGACCTTAAAATTAAGGAGCTTTTGGGAAGAATAAACGGCAAAGAAAATATTGAGGTTGTTCTTGCTTTAAGTCCTACCGTTGAGGGGGACGCAACTTCGATGTATATAGCCGAGCTTTTGAAACCTTTGGGGGGTAAAGTTACAAGAATAGCTCAAGGTCTTCCTATGGGAAGTGATCTTGAATATGCTGACGAAGCAACTCTTCTTACAGCATTTAACGAAAGAAGAGAGCTTTGATTTTTTAGAAAGGTATTGAAATGACTGAGCATCTTAAAATTTCAAAATCAAGAAAAAAGAACACCGTGAAAATTCCGGTTGGCTTTTTGGATTACTATTTGCCTACTGTAAACGGCGATTATTTAAGGATTTATCTTTACGGGCTGAAGCTTTGTTGTACAAATGAATCCTTAACGGATGAGGAAATTGCGAGAAATTTGGGATTTTTGAAGTCGGACGTTACAAGTGCATGGAACTTTTGGGAACAAGAGGGACTTGTGTATCTTCATTCCGACGGTACCGTTGAATTTGAAAATATTGAAGATTTGAAATTCTTTCAAGGTCAAAACCGAAGAAGAGGGAAAAACGAAAATGATTTTAAAGATATATTTTCCGATATTCAAAACGATTCTTCATTCAAAAATGCCATAAGAACAATTGAAGCTCATTACAACGAACTGCTTACGCAAAACGACGTTCTTACCATTTATGATGCAATTCATAACGAGGGAATTCCTCTTGAACTTTATATAATGGTAATGACGCATTGCATAGCGATGAACAAAAAAAGCATTCCTTACATAACGAAGGTTGTAAGTTCTTCTTACAAAAAAGGAATTAAAACCGCGGAAGCGATGGAAGCGTATCTTTCAAAAAGCGCAAACGAAAGCAAGTATGTAAGAAAAATTAAGAAAATATTGAAAATATATAACAGAGAGCTTATAGATAAAGAAAAAAACTTTATTTTAAAATGGGAAGAACTTGGTAAAACCGATGACGAAATAAAAGAAGCTTTTGAAAAAACCGTTATGAATACGGGGAAACTTTCTTTTCCCTATATGGATAAGATTTTAACATCGAAATCGGACAATAAGGTTGCAAACAGTGGTGGCTTTTCCGTAAAACCAAACATAAAAGCAGGCCCCTTGAACAATTATGAGGTCAATACAATCCCCGATTTTAATAAGCTTGAAGAACAATTGCTAACCCAACAAAAATCCTTAAATATAAAGGGGGATTAAAATATGAATTACCCTTCTTCTGTTTTAAAAAATGCGTATGCAAGATTGGCAGAAAGACGAAATAAAAATGAAAAGCTTTTTGAAAAGCAAAAAAAAGAAGTTTACAGAAAAATTCCTGAATTGAAAAGTATAAATTCGGAAATTTCCGAGATTATAATGAGTATTGTGGGAAGCGGAGACAAAAAAGACGAAATAAAAGCAAAAATAGTTGATGTTTTCGAAAAAAGAAACAAGCTTCTTTGTGTAAACGGATATGATAAAACCGTTTTGGACGGCGTTTATACGTGTCCTTTTTGTAAAGATGAGGGATATATTGACGGAAAAATTTGCGAATGTTATGAAAAAATCATTTGTGAAGAGGCTTACAAGCTTTCAAATTTGGAAGAAAAAATCAAAAAACAAAATTTTGATACATTTAATATAAACGTTTTTTCAAATAAAGAAGAAATGAACAATATTTACAATTATGCTTTAAGCTATTGTAAAGAAAATCCCAATTTGAAGAAAAATTTACTTTTTTCGGGAAATCAGGGAACAGGAAAGACTTTTTTGTCGTCATGTATAGCGAAAAGCTTTCTCGATAACAAAAAAAGCGTTCTCTACTTAACAGCACAAAGACTTTGCAACATTTTGGACGACAAACGTTTCAATAAAGAAACAAATTACGATGTAAGCGATTGTTACGATTTTATTTTTGAATGTGACTTGCTTATTATAGACGATTTGGGAGTGGAATTTTCAAGTGCCACGTCGCAGCCTATGTTGTTCGACATTTTGGAAACAAGAATTTCACAAGGAAAAAGAAACGTTATTTCAACCAATTTGAGTATAAATGAGCTTTCTCAAAAATATTCCATGAGATTTACTTCAAGAATTTTTGAAGATTATCAAGTGTTTATTTTTAAGGGAGAAGATTTGAGAATTAAGCTTTCTCAATTTTAACACAGTAAAAAAATTAAAATATATAAATGTTTCATAAGGAGGAATACTATGAAATCAACAAAAAAATTGATTGCACTTGTACTTTCTGTTTTGATGATGATGTCAATGATGTTGTGCGCAAATGCAACAACATTTTCTGACGTAGACGAAACTCACAACAGATATACCGCAATCACAACTCTTGCCGATATGGGTATAATCAACGGTTATACCGATGGCACATTCAAACCCGACAGTCCCGTAACAAGAGCCGAAATGGCTAAAATGGTTGCACTTGTTTTCAATTACGGACTTAACTCAGCAACCGAAAGCCCTTACACAGACGTTGAAAAAGACCATTGGGCAATTAACTACATTGCTACAATGAGAGACGTAGGTGTTATCAACGGTTTCCCCGACGGCACATTCTTGCCTAACGGTGAAGTTACTTACGAACAGGCAATCAAAATGATTATTTGTGCTCTTAACTGGGGCGAAGTTGCTCAACAGCAAACTGTTGAAGGTGACTGGTCATCGGGATACAGAGCTATGGCTCAAAGACTCGGAGTTGCAAAACTTGTATATCCGAAATCAAACGCTGAACCTGCTTCAAGAAGCACAATTGCACAGCTTCTTTATAACTCTCTCGATGTAAAACCTGCTGAAAAATATGTTGACAGCAAAGGTAACATCAGTTATAAAGAATCTGACAAAACTTTGAATGAATCAACTTCACAAAGCGTTTCTTACACAAATGCACAGATTATTACAACACCCGATATGAATATTGACCCTTCCAATTCTTCAATTGCAAACGGCAATATCAGAGTTCGTGTGGGAACTGATGTTTACACAATCAATGTAGGAACAAACACAAAAGTTTACGATTACATAGGCAGATACGGTGACATCAGATTCAGTATTGATTCAAACGGAGATTACAGCCTTATCAGCTTCTTGCCAAAAGGTGATGATACAACTTTAGACATTAAGAGCATCAAAAATGTAACTTCAACAACAATTGAATATTACACAGATGACGAATATGAAAAAACAAACAAAATTACTTTAACTAATCCTACAGTTATCTACAATAACAGAGCCTTGACTACTTCCGATTTATCTTCACTTTTCGGTACAATTATGGATGCAAACGCTCTTAACTATTTCGGTACTGTTAAAGTTACAGAAAACAACGTAGGTACTCTTGTTGTAATCAATGCTTACAAATCTTATGAATTTGAATCTTACAATTCAACAAGCTTTGATGTAACACTTAAAGGTCTTAACGGTAGTACATATACTGTAAATATGCCTGCAAAAGATCAAGCAACAAAAGGTTATGTAATTGTTAAAAAATCAAGCCTTACAGACAAAGGTTCAGTATCAACATCATTGTCAATTTCAAAAGGTGCTGTTGTTACAATTTCCGAATCTGCAAAAGGCAAGAGCGTTGGTGATAATTACATTGAATACATTGTAAATTCTTCAACATCTACAATTACTCCTACAAATTGGGAACAAATTAACAACAACCGTTGCAGTGCAAAAGGTTCTGACGGTTCAAAAGAAATTTATGTTGCAAACAAAGAAGCAGCCGCTAACTTTGGCGTAGGTATGACAACAACATACTATACAGATGCTTCCGGTGATGCTGTTTTGGTAAAAACAAGCATTGATAAGAGCAACAGAGTTGGTCTCTTTATGAGCGGAGAAAAAAATAAATCCGACGATACAACAACTGTTACTTTCTATGACCCAACAGACAGCTCAACATTTACTGTAAAAGTTGAAGATGATGGCGATGTTAATAAAATCGTTGCAGGTAAAAATGCAGGTTCACTTTTCTGGATGAACATTACAAACAATAAAGTAAAATCAGGTAAAATCGAAGCTATGATAGATGGCGGAAATTATACTTCTGTTTCCGATGTAAAAGTTATTACCAAAAAAACGGTTAAAAAGAGTGGTACAAGCTACACATTGGGTAGCACAAATTATTCTTCAAACAGCTATGCAATCAAAGCTGTAAAACGTCCTGATGATTTGGCAACTGCAAGCAGCTTTAACTATTCAACATTCTCATTTACAGATAACATTGCTTACAACGCAGACGCTGTTACATTTAAACAGGATTCAAAAACTTATGTTGTAATGCTTGTTAGTGCATATAAAGGACTTCTTGATTCTTCACCTGTTTATGTGGTTAAGAAAATCGGTTCTACAACAAACAATGGAGAAACACAGATTCAGACTGTAGAATGTTATAACTTTAAAAACGGTTCTGATGCTTCCGTAAAATTTGAAGTAAGCACTTTGAACAGCATTTCACTTGAAATGGGTGACATTTTCACATACTATTCAGACTGCGATACAGACGGTGTGGATATTGACAAAACAGAAACAGTTAAAGTTATTGTAAAAGCTAATAAGCTTGCTGCAAACAAAGCTTTGGCAAACATATTGACTGATAGACTTACAAAAGCTGGCACAAGTGTAAATGGCTATAAGAAGTATGGTGTTTATAGAGATGACCTTACAAACGATTATTATAACTACATACTTACAACACCTGTTCATTTTGCTAACGATGACAACAAAGCAGTTCTTTATATGGCGAAAGATGGAAAAAATTCAATGCTTTCGAATGATTTCGGCACAATGTTGGATGGTTGTGTAGGAAGTGATTGGACATGGGATAATGTAAGTTCAGCTCTTGGTTCTAAAGTAATAGATAAAGATTTGTTGACTTACAAAAATATATTTGTTTTTGATAAAGACGGTGCAACAGAAGATGAAAAATTCTATAAACTTACAGATGCAAATTATGACAGCATAAGCTCTGTATTCGGTGAAGTTAAAACAGTATTTGACGGTACTGCACCTGCTGATGCAAGTGAACTTGCAAACAAAATTGCAAATTCTTCTTTGGTATTCGCATACTTTACAGAAGACGGTGCAATTCCGCTTAACGCACTTTATATCATAAAATAATATTATATTATATTATAT
>CAYPIJ010000023.1:0-7293 GCA_964410755.1 uncultured Oscillospiraceae bacterium
TGGCTATACTCCTACAGAAGAAAATTTGCAAGAAATTTTTTATAAAGATTATATAAAAGCAAAGCATATTCTTGTTATGACGGTTGACCCAAATACAAATCAACCTTTGGAAGACGGAAAAATTAAAGAAAAAGAAAAGCTTGCCGAGGATATTTTAAGAAGAGCCAAAGGCGGAGAAAATTTTGATTCTTTAATGAATGAATATTCGGAAGATACCGGTCTTGAAACAAATCCCGATGGATATGTATTTACCGAAGGTGAGATGGTTGCGGAATTTTACGAAGGTGCAAAAGCACTTAAAGTTGACGAAATTTCCGACATTGTTCCGTCAACTTACGGTTATCACATTATAAAAAGAGTTGAGCTTTTGCCGACAGATATGAAAGATAAGGAAGAAAGCTTGAGACAAACTTATATAAACAATTATATAACCTCTGTTACAGATTCTTTAAAATCAAAATACGGTATCAATCAAGATGATGCGAAAATTAAGGAAGTGCCTGTTAAAACAGGTTATTAAAAATGTTAACAATTAAAAATATATACATTATTGAAAGGGAAAAAGAAAACTATGAAAAAAATTATTTCTGCTTTTACAGCAATCATTATGACAATGACACTTTTGTCGTCTTGTTCAACTGTTAAACAAGGAGGAGAGGTTGGCACTCAAAACGACAGTAAAAACACAACAACAAAATTTGAATATGCCGACAAAAAATTAAAGAACGATATAGTTGCCAAAGTAGGTGAGGAAGAAATCACAAAAGACGAAGTTAGAGCTTGTCTTGCACTTGTTTCTTCAAGTCTTTTCCAGCAAATGAATCTTGCAACAGCAACAAAAGAAGAAAAAGATAAACAGCTTGATGAAAAATATGACGACGAATATACATTAAGAGAAATGCTTTACAAACAATGTATTGACAGCTTGATAAGTATGAATGTATTTGCCGCTTTGGGTAAAGAAAAAGGTATTGATTACAATGCCGAAAAACTTAAATCCGCTTATGACGAAAACAATATGACAGCGGAAATTGAAGAATTTAAGAAAACATACAACATTTCAGATGAAGGCTTTGACGCTTATATGAAAAAACAGTTTATATACAGCGATTATATTCAGCAGTACGTACAAAACGATTCTCGTATGAATCCCGGTGAAGACGTTTTGAAAGGTTATTTTAACGACAACTATTTAAAAGCAAAACATATTTTAAAATTGACTGTTGACCAACAATCAAATCAGCCACTTTCCGAAGAAGAAAAAAATACTGCCAAAGCTAACATTGAAAAAATCTTGAAAGATGTAAAAGGTGGTTCTGATTTTGATAAAGCTGTTGAAACAGAATCCGAAGACCCCGGTTCACAGTCACAGCCCGACGGATATGTATTTACAGACGGTGAAATGATAACTGAATTTTACGAAGGTACAAAAGCACTTAAAGTTGGCGAAATTTCAGACATAATTGAAACATCTTACGGTTATCACATCATAAAAAGACTTGCGCTTACAGATGATGATTATACACAAAATGCGGATAAAGTTAAATCAGCATATCAAAACAGTAAATTTTCCGACATAATAAAAGAAGAAAAAGATAAAATGAAAATACAGCTTGATTACGATAAACTTTTCGGAATTAATGACGTATTGTATATGAGTGTAAGTGCTCAAGAAGAAAGCGAACAGAAATAATTTTGACAATTGAGAGGTAGAAGAAAATGAAAGGCTTTTTTAAAAACAATTCTGATAAAATTTTTGCTGACATTATTATCGGCGTTGTTTTGATAGCCTTTTATTTTCTTGTTTCAAAGCTTGAATCGGTATTGAATGCTTTTTCTTTTGCAATAAGTGTTCTTTCGCCTTTTCTTGCCGGTTTTGTCATTGCTTATTTTCTGTTGCCTTTTGTTAAGAAAACGCAAAAGCTTTTTGAATTTTTATGCCATAAAATATCAAACAACAGTCTGAAAGAAAAGCTTGACAAAAAAAGAAAAATAAAGGAAAAATCGAATACAGAAAACAAAAAAGACAGTAAATTGCTAAGGTATACAGCTGTCTTTTTGGTATATGTGCTTGTTGGCGTTATACTCGCTTTTCTTATAAATCAGCTTATTCCGCAAATAGTTGAAAGCATTGTTACATTCGTAAACAATATTCCTTATTATTTAACCTCATTAAAAAGTTTTACAGACGAAATTTTAATGAAATATAACCATAATGACTGGATAATAGAGCAGTCGAAAATTTACGATACGGTTTTTAACTATGTAACGCAGTTTGCACAGAATTTTCTTAATTGGATTTTCAAATTGCCGAAAATTCTTTCCAGCGGTGTAACTAATTTTGTAGTCGGAGTTATACTTTCTGTATATTTTGTGCTTGATTATAAGCGTTTTAAAGAAATGGCGAAAAAGGTTACTGTTTTTCTTTTTCCGAAAGCATCGAAAAATATATTCTATGTGGGAAAAAAAGCTGATAACTATGTTTCAAAGTTTTTTATGGGAAAAATTATCGATTCCCTTATTATCGGACTTATAGCTTTTCCGTTTATGATTATAATTCACAGACCTTATGCACTTTTAATAAGTGTAATTATAGGTATAACAAATATTGTGCCTTATTTCGGACCTATTGTCGGTGCCGTTCCCGGTGGACTTATTATTCTCATAAACGCACCGGAAAAATTTATATGGTACCTTATTTTTGTTTTTGTTTTGCAACAATTTGACGGTAATATTTTAGGACCTAAAATTTTGGGTGAAACAACGGGATTATCGCCTGTTGGAGTAATTTTCGGAATTATAGTTGGCGGAAAATTATTCGGCTTTTTGGGAATGCTTTTGGGAGTTCCCGTTACGGCAATATTGTGTTCACTTTTTAAAGAATTGGTTGATGCGAATTTGAACAAAAGAAAAACACAAAATGCTAATGAAGTGGTGAGCGAAGAATGAACGAAGCTGAAATTTTAAAAAAGCTTGAAGAAGCATTTTCGCCTTATATAAAATACGGAATTTTGAAAAACGACAATAAAAAATATTTGGCACAAGGCTATAAAAGTCTTATTGTTGCAATATTTCCGTATTTTAAAAAAGACGGAACACCGCTGTTTCCCAAATATTGTTCCATTCCCGATTATCATGTTGTGGTGAAAAATCTTTTTGAGGAAAAAATTAAAAATATTTTTTCGGAATATAAGGTTATGGTGGATATTTCGCCTTTTAAAGAAAAAAAACTTGCACAAGATGCAGGTCTTGGAGAAATCGGGGAAAACAACTTGTTGCTTACAAAAGAGTACGGGAGCTATGTTTTTATCGGTGAAGCTTTGGTAAAAGAAGAACTTTCGGAATTGAAGCATAGTTTAAAAAAAGTTTGCATTCATTGTAAAAAATGTGTTCAAGCTTGCTCCGGGGATGCTTTGAAAAACGGTTTCGACAAACAAAAATGCTTGTCATATCTTACCCAAAAAAACAAATTGAATGAAGAAGAAGAAAAACAACTGAAAAAGTCTGTTTATTTAATCGGTTGTGATGTGTGCCAATCGGTTTGTCCGATAAATGCAAACATTCCCGAAACAAAAATAAACGATTTCAATGTTCCTCCCTTGGAACTTGATATAAATAAGCTTTTTTCTATGGACGAAGAAAGCTACAAAGAAAAATACGACAACTATGCCTTTTGCTACAAAGGGCTTGAAATACTTAAAAGAAATGCGAGAATTATAAATGAACAGTAGATTTAATTTAATCAAAAAAAGACTTTTGGAAGAAGAATTTTCCAACCTTAACGATGCACAAAAAGAGGCTTGCTTTGCAACCGACGGAGCTGTTTTAATACTTGCCGGTGCAGGTAGCGGAAAAACAACTACACTTATTTCGAGAATACAATATATGATAAAATACGGTAATTCTTACAATACAGATTATATGCCTGAGGGCTTGGACGAGGAAATTCTTAAAAGTATGGAAAATAAAAGTTGTAAGGAACTTACGGAGACGGAAACCTTTATGCTTAAATATAAACCGATTTCGCCTTTCAACATACTTGCTATAACTTTTACAAATAAAGCGGCAGGTGAGCTTAAAGAACGTCTTGAAAACAAATTGGGTTCTTACGGTAAAAATGTTTGGGCTTCAACTTTCCATTCTCTTTGTGTAAGAATTTTGAGAAATGAAATTGATGTTCTCGGATTTTCAAAAAGCTTTACCATATTTGATACCACAGATGTGAAAAGCTGTATTAAAGAGTGTATAAAAGAATTGAATATAAATGACGAAAGCTTGGATCCGAGAGTGTGCGCAAGCTTTATTTCCAACTTGAAAAATCAAGGTAAAAAAGCCGCTGATTTTCAAAAGGAAACTAATAACGATTTCAGACTTAATAAAATAGCAAAGATTTATTCACTTTACGAAGTGAAAATGAAAAAATACAGTGCTCTTGATTTTGACGATTTGCTTATGCTTACCGTGGAAATTTTTGAAAAATATCCCGAAGTTTTGGATAAATATCGTGAAAAATTCAAATACATAATGGTAGATGAGTATCAAGATACAAACCATATTCAATATAAGCTTGTAAGCCTTTTGGCAAGCAAATATAAAAATATTTGCGTTGTCGGTGACGATGACCAGTCGATTTATCGTTTCAGAGGTGCCGATATTGAAAATATTTTGAATTTTGAAAAAGATTATTCCAATACAAAAATTATTAAATTGGAAGAAAATTACCGTTCCACAAAAAATATTTTGGGTGCCGCAAACGGAGTAATTGCAAACAACAAAAAGAGAAAACAAAAAACTTTGCGTACAAATCTTGAAAGTGGCGAAAAAGTGTTCCATATTACCCCCAATTCAGGTTATGAGGAAGCTTTGAGAATACGCCTTATGATTGAAGATATGGTAAGCAGAAGAGGATATTCCTACAAAGATATTGCAATTTTGTATCGTATGAACTCTCTTTCTCGTACTTTTGAGCAACATTTTTTGAAAGAATGTGTTCCCCACAGAGTTGTCGGAGGCTTGCGTTTTTTTGACCGTGCCGAAATTAAAGATATTGTTGCTTATTTACGTTTGATTTTCAATTCAAACGATGATGAAGCATTTTTGAGGATAATCAACACACCTGCAAGAGGTATTGGAAAAACAACGGTTGACCGTTTGAAAAATATTGCTTTAAATGAAAACAAAACTTATATTGACGTGTGTAAAGATGCAAATTCTTACGATGAACTTGCAAATGCAAAGGCGAAGCTTGCCGGTTTTTATTCAATGATTTCTTCATTCAGAGAAAAAACGGAAAATCTTTACGAGCTTATAAGCAAAGTTATAACAGATAGTGGTTACTTGGAATATTTAACCAATGATATAAAAGACGAAAGTCGTGCAAAATCCGAAAACGTTAAGGAACTTTTGTCTATGGCAAAAGAAAGTGAAACAGCTACACTTTCCGACTTTTTGGAAAATGTTGCACTTTTGTCAGATATTGATAATTACGATAATAATGAAGATGCAGTAACTCTTATGACACTTCACAGTGCAAAAGGTCTTGAATTTCCGATAGTATTTATTGTCGGTTTTGAAGACGGAATTTTTCCGTCAAATCAGTCCAAAAATGAAGAGGGCGGATTGGAAGAGGAAAGAAGACTTTTGTATGTTGGTATTACAAGAGCGAAAAAGATACTCTATATTTCTTCCGCAAAAGAAAGAATGATGTTCGGTAATGTAATGTTTTGTCGTCCGTCTTGCTTCTTAAAAGAAATACCGGAAGAATTTTTGGAAGGGGAAATTCAGCCTCAGTATGAACAGCAAAACAACAACAATAATAACAAACGTAAAAAGACAGCAAACTACATTATTCCTCCGTCACAAAACAAAAACAGAACTATGCCCGACGTTCCAAAGGTTGAAGCTTTGCCCGATTACAGAGCAGGTCAAAGAGTTAAACACAAGAAATTCGGAGAGGGTACGATTATAAGTGCTGACCGTTTGGGTAATGATATAAAATTGGAAATAATGTTTGATACTGTTGGTAAAAAAATACTTATGGCGGCATTTGCTCGTCCGCAAATCATAAAGTAAACGTAAAAAGGAAATAAAATTTATGGCTCTTGATTGCAATATATTACGTTTTTTGGGAAAAGAATTAAATGAAAAGCTTGTCGGAGGCAGAATTGATAAGGTTTATCAAATGTCTAAAACACAGCTTCTTCTTGCTGTGCATGCAAAAGGTGAAAATTATAGACTGTACATTTCTTGCGATGCGCAAAAAGGGCGTGTTTGCTTAACAAACCAAAAGTATGAAAATCCCGATGTTCCTCCTGTTTTTTGTATGTTTTTGAGAAAGCATCTTTCAGGTGGTAAAATAACGGATATTAATACAGTTAAAAATGAGCGTATTTTAAAAATAGAAACGGAAAACACAGATGAGCTTTTTGAAACCACAAAAAGGATTTTAATTGTGGAAATTATGGGAAAACATTCCAATATAATTTTAACTGACGGAAACGGACGTATTTTGGATTGTATTGCAAGAATTGATTTTACAGTTTCTCAAAAAAGACAGGTTTTGCCCGGTCTTTACTATGAAGAACCGCCAAAATCAGATAAGCTCGATCCTTTTGAAACCGACAGTTCTGAAATGCTGAATATTTTGTCAAAGGGAAAAGAACTTTCAGAAGATATAATGAGTAATTTTTGCGGTATGTCGCCTATCCTTGCAAGAGAAATTGCATATAAGGCAAACAACGACCCCATAAACGGAGCTGTAATTTTTAAAAATTATCTTAATAAAATAGAAAATTTTGAGAAAAATCCTCTTGTTCTTATAGATAGAAAAACATCTGAACCAAAAGATTGCTATGTTTTTGATATTGAACAATACGGAGATTTTTACGATAAGAAATTTTTTAATACTGCAAACGAATGTGTTGATTTTTTCTGTGCACAAAAAGAAACAAAAAGAAAAATTGACGAAAAGAGAAGTGCTGTTGTTTCTGTTGTAAATAAAGCAATTTCAAAAACTTCAAAAAAACTTGATATTCATAACAAAAATATAAATAAAGCTTTGAAAAAAGATAAATATCGCATATATGCGGAGCTTATAACGGCAAATCTTTATAAGCTTACGAAAAATGCGAAGTCCGCATTGCTTGAAAATTATTACGATAACAATAATTTGTTGGAAGTTCCCCTGGACGAAACAATCTGCCCGTCAAGAAATGCGAAAAAGTATTTTGAAAAGTACAATAAAGAAAAAAATATGGAAAAGATTTCACGCCAAATGGTTGCAGAGCTTGAAAA